>JBEIOT010000017.1:0-14390 GCA_040377415.1 Azospirillum sp.
CAGGCTCAGGCGTAAATAGTAGCAGCCCTTGTGCGCATCAAGCGAACCGGCAGTCGCCTTCTTCAATTGCTTAGCTTTCACGTTGAACGGGGCGTAACGGTCGCCGCGCGCGATGGCGATGATGTCGGCGACCACTGCACTGGCGGTGGGGCCTGCGCCCGCGCCACGGCCTTCGAACACGACGCGACCCACGGCATTGCCTTCGACCTGCACAGCGTTGAACGAGCCGTCGATCACCGCCAGCGGCGTGCCATTGGGCACCAGGCACGGATGCACGCGCTGCAGCAATTTTCCGCCTTCCATGGTGGCGATGCCGAGCAGTTTGATGGTGTAGCTGAAGCTTGCCGCGTATTCGATATCCCGCAGGGTGATGCGGCGAATACCTTCGATGTGCACATCCTTGAAGTTCGGCTGCGTGCCGAAGGCGAGTGCGGCGAGGATGCTGGTCTTGTGCGCAGCGTCGATGCCATCGACATCAAAGCTCGGGTCTGCTTCGGCGTAGCCGAGCTTTTGCGCGTCGGCCAACACGTCCTTAAAGTCGCGCTTGTCGCGCGTCATGGTGGTGAGGATGTAGTTGCACGTACCGTTCAAGATTCCGGCGATGCGCGTGATTTTGTTCGCGGCGAGACCCGAGCGCAGCGCGGCGATGATGGGGATTCCACCCGCAACAGCAGCTTCAAAAGCTAGCACCACGCCTTTGGCTTCGGCAGCTTCGGCGAGCTTCTGGCCGTGATGCGCGATGAGCGCTTTGTTGGCGGTCACCACATGCTTGCCATTCTTGATGGCGCGCTCAACGAGGTCTTTGGCAATGCCTTTATCGCCGCCGATGACTTCGACGATGATGTCGATATCTTTTGCGTCGGCGAGTTCGCGCGCATCCTTCACTACGCGAATACCGTCGAGTTTCACGGGGCGTTTTTTCTTCGGGTTGCGCATCGACACAGCGACGACCTGCAGCTTCGTGCCAGCACGTGCCTCGATGATGGCTGCATTGTCGCGCAGCAATTGCACCGTTCCGGCACCCACGGTGCCAAGCCCTGCGATACCGATGCGGAGTGGTTTGCTCATGCGGCCTTCTTCAATTCTTTTTTAATTTTCTCGGCATCTTTGGCGAGGAATGCTTTGATGTTGCGAACGGCCTGGCGCAAGCGTTGCTTGTTCTCAACGAGTGCGATGCGCACATACTGGTCACCGTATTCACCGAAACCGATTCCGGGGGCGACAGCTACTTCGGCCTGGTCGAGCAGCAGTTTGCTGAACTCGAAGCTGCCCAGCTCGAGGTATTTATCGGGCAGCTTGGCCCAGATGAACATGCTGGCTTGCGGCTCGGCCACCATCCAGCCCGCGCTGTGCAGGCCTTTTACCAGAATGTCGCGGCGCTCTTTGTAGAGCGCGCGGATCTCGTCGACATATTCCTGCGGGCCGTTCAGTGCAGCAACAGCGGCGGCTTGAATGGGCGTGAAGGTGCCGTAATCGAGGTAGCTCTTGATACGAGTGAGCGCATGGATGAGCGTTTTATTGCCCGCCGCGAAACCTACGCGCCAGCCCGCCATACTGTAGGTCTTGCTCATGCTGGTGAATTCGATGGCGATGTCTTTGGCGCCCTTCACCTGCAGGATGCTCGGCGGCGGATTGCCGTCGTAATAGATCTCGCAGTAAGCGAGATCGGAAATGATGTAGACGCCGTAGCTGGTGCACATCTCAACGAGGCGCTCGTAGAACGCGAGATCCACCGTTTCTGCCGTTGGGTTGCCGGGATAGTTCACGATGACGGCAACCGGCTTGGGTTGCTGATGTTTGATCGCGCGTTCGAGCAACTCGAAGAAATCAGCGCCTTCGGTCATCGGCATGTAGCGCACGGATGCACCGGAAATGACGGGGCCGTAGGCGTGGATGGGGTAGCACGGATTCGGTGTGACGATCACATCGCTCGGGCCGGTGATGGCCTGCACGAGATTGGCGATGCCTTCTTTGCTGCCGATGGTGCTGATGACTTCCGTCTCCGCATCGAGCGTGACGCCGAAGCGGCGTTTATAATACGCAGCTTGTGCTTTGCGCAGGCCGGTGATGCCGCGCGACACCGAATAGCCATGCGCCGTTTCGTCGCTGGCGACTTCCTTCAGTTTCTCGATGACATGTTTGGGCGGCGGCGAATCAGGATTGCCCATGCCGAGATCGATGATGTCGCGGCCTGCGTCGCGATGCGCTTTTTTGATCTTGTTCACTTCCGCGAACACGTAGGGTGGCAGGCGTTTAATGCGGTAGAATTCTTCCATGGTGCAGTGCGCTACTTAAGAGTGAACGCGCACTCTAGAAGCTACGGGCGCGCTGTCAACGGCGATAGCGCGAAGCGGGCAGGTATCCGCTGCTGGAAGCGGCGTAGCTGGTATTGGCGCCAGCCATGGGGTCGAAGCTGCCGGTGGCAGCAGGCATGCTACGGAAGGCGGGGGCTGCCGGTGCGGGCGTGGGCACGAAGGCCGGTGCAGGCGTTGCGACCACGGGCGGACGCAGCACAATGGGCTCCATCGCGGCGGTGTTCATTTGGGGTGCGGGCGCACTCATGGGCAGCGCATCCATCTGGATCGGGGCGGGCGCACTGGCGGCCATGGGGGCCGGTGCATTGAAAACAGGCGGCGGTGGCAGCAGGGCGATGTTGCCGCGAACATCGCTCGGCACACTCACGGGTGCGTTGAAGGATTGCGGCGCAGGTGCGGGCACCGGTGCGCTCATGATGGGCTCAGGCGCAGGCACGGTGCCGTTGGGCCCAAGCATCGACGGTTCGCGCGCCGCAGCGTCGCGCACTTGTTGCGTCGTGCTGGTGGCCGCCGCGCGGTCGCGCTCCAGCTGTTCACGCACCATGCGCAGGCGCTCGGCATCCGAATCGGGGCCACTGCGCGCCGGTGCGGGCGGCACCTGGTTCAGTTGCGGGTAATCACTGCTGGCGGTCTGGATGTTCTCGCTGGGAATGCTGCGGCCCTCAGCGCTCAGGCGCTCGGCAGCAATGCGTTGCGTCATCGGGTCCACCGGCGGCAGGTCCATGCTGGCGATGGGCGCGGGTGCGGGTGCGATGGCAGGCGACGTATCGATCGGCATCTGCTGCTCGACGATCGGCGCTTGGGCGACGGGGGCAACCGGCGCGGCCATGCTGCTTTGCGGGCCCACGCCCTGCATCGATTTGCGGTTCTCTTGCGGAACGCGGCGCTCTCCGACCACTTTATTATAGCGTGGCGAGCTTGGGTTTTCAGGAATGAGGAGCGCACAGCCACTGGTGAGTAATGACACCATTACCCAGGCCGTTAATCCACGTGCAACGTGTTGAGAACGCATGACTTGCCCACGATTTTTGTTGTTTTGAATGCGCGTTTGGAACTGCAAGCTAAAGTGCTGTTGCCAATTTGTCCAGCGCCGCGCGTGAGAACCTGTTTTTGGCGGAAATCCGCCATTGCCTCATGGGGATAAGCGGGATATGACCCTGCCCCATGCAGAAGAAAAAAACACGCCCCGCACGCCCGACCAGTAAACCCGCCGCCGCCACGCCCCCACCGGCGATCGACGCGCAGCAGCTTGCCGAGAATATGGGCAAGGTCGGCGATGTCTGGCAGCGCATCCTGCAGGCACTGGCCGCGCAACATATGACGCAGCCCAAAGGCATGGGCCATACCGATCCCTTAAGCTTCGCCGAATCGATGCTGCACACCGTGCGCACCATGCAGGTCGACCCGCAAGCCGTCGCCAACACTCAGCTGGGCCTTTTGCAGGACCACATGAAATTGTGGCAGAACGTCACCGGTAAATTGCTGGGTCGCGAAGATGGCGATTACATCGAGGGCAACCCACGCGACAAACGCTTCAAGGATGAAGCGTGGAGCAAGCAGCCAGTGTTCGATTACCTCAAGCAAAGCTACTTCATCAACGCGCGTTTCCTGCAGCAATCGCTCGAATCCATCCATGGGCTCGATGCGCACGCGGTGCACAAGCTTGGCTTCTTCACGCGTCAGCTGATCGATGCGCTGGCCCCCAGCAACTTCCTGATGACCAATCCCGAAGCGATGCGCATGACCATCGAAAGCAATGGCGCGACATTGGTGCGCGGGCTCGAGCAATTACTTGGCGATATCGAACGCGGTCGCATTTCCATGACGGACGAGAAAGCCTTCGTGCTGGGCCGCGACCTTGCCTCGACCCCCGGCAGCGTGGTGTTCGAGAACGAGCTGATGCAGCTCATCCAATATGCGCCCGCCACCAAGCAAGTGCACGAAGTGCCGCTGCTGCTGGTGCCTGCATGGATCAATAAATATTACATCCTCGACCTACGACCGGAGAACTCGCTGGTGAAATTCCTCACCGAGCAGGGCTTCACCGTGTTCGTTATTTCGTGGGTGAATCCGGATGAGAAACTCGGCCGCAAGAGCTTCGAGGATTACCTGAAGGAAGGGCCGCTCAAAGCACTCGACGTAATAGAGAAGATCAGCGGCAGCAAGAAAACGTCGATCATGGGCTACTGCCTCGGCGGCACGCTCACGGCCATCACCATGGCATACCTGCGCGCGACCAAACAATCGCAGCGCGTGGCGAGCGCCACGTACCTCACCACCCTGCTCGACTTCGCGGAAGCGGGCGACCTGAAAGTCTTCATCGACGACACGCAGCTGGATGCACTTGAAGCACGCATGAGCGAGCGCGGGTATTTGGAAGGCGACGCGATGGCGACGACCTTCAACATGCTGCGCGCCAACGACCTCATCTGGAGCAACGTGGTCAACAACTACCTGCTCGGCAAAGCGCCCTTCCCGTTCGACCTTCTCTATTGGAATGCCGATGCAACGCGCATGCCTGCGGCCATGCACGCGTTCTATCTGCGCACCATGTACCAGCGCAACGAGCTCATCAAACCCGGTGGCATCATGCTCAATGGCGTGCGCATCAACCTAGCTAAAATTGATACGCCGACCTATTTGCTGAGCACCAAAGAAGACCACATCGCGCCGTGGATCGCGACCTATGCGGCGACGCAGATCTTCGATGGCGATGTGACCTTCACGCTGGCCGATTCGGGCCATGTCGCGGGTGTCATCAACCCACCGGCGAAAAAGAAATACGGCTATTGGACCGGCACGCACATGCCGGCGGATGCCGAAGAATGGCTGGCGGAAACGACCGAACAACCCGGCAGCTGGTGGCCGCATTGGGCCAAATGGCAGACCAAGCATGCGGGCAAGAAAATTCCCGCGCGCAAAGTCGGCAATGCCAAATTCAAACCCATTGAAAAAGCCCCGGGCCGTTACGCCAAGGTGCGCGGCTAACTACCGAAGCTTAGGAGGCCGGTGCTGGCGCCACGCTCGGCTTCGCGCGTGATCTGGTGCACTTGCACTTGTGGCTTGCCCGGCGAATGAGCAACACCTGCACGCAAGGCAAGTTGCTTGGCCGCCGCGCTACCCGCAGGCACGGCGAGTTCATGCCCATCCCATTCCATTTGCTCTGCCGCCAACCCCAACGATTCAGCCGTCAGCTCGTCTTGGATCTGGCTCATCGTAGTGCCGCGTTTGCACGAGAACAGGAACTTGCAACTACCGTTGCTGTGTTCAGGATCAAGCGCATAGATCTCATAATGCGCCGGCTCCTCGTCGTTGGCGGGAACATTCTTCTCTGCCTCGGCGTAATGTTTTTCCCAGTCGGGAATTTCTTCGCCGTTCTTTATTTCTTCCTGCGTCGGCTTCATCAATTCGCCGATCTTTTGTTTTTCGAGTTGGCCTAGCAGGTTGCGCTTTTCAGCGAGTGCTTCAGCGAATCCTTTTGGATCGCGCAGGAATGCCTCACGCATTTGCGGGCCGAACTGTTTGATGCTGCGATCCGACAATGCGCGGTTGAACATCTCCAGCGGCATCTTGCTATCGGCGTTCAACTGGTACTCGCTGAACAAACGCTGCATCAGCGACCAGTCGCTTTTGGCGCCCGTGAACATGCTGTGCTGTTCCCATGCAGCATCGTTCTGATCACCGCCGTTGCGCAGGAAGTAAGTGAATTTCGCTTCGGGCGATAACAGGTCGCCAACGGAGATACCCGCGCCCGGGGTGAAAATAGAGCTCGGGCCGCCCAGCACCGAGACAAGGCCTTTGACCAATTCGCGGCTACCCATGCCCGGTTGCAGGAACGACGGTACGTTGTGCAGCACATCGGCATAGTTGGCGAGATCGAACGCTACATCTTCCAGTTCGGAGGCGAACGGGAGCCAGCCTGCAATGCGCGTGGCGTTAAGGCCCATGATGCCTGGCACCACCTTCAAGCCTGCCGAGGCACCGGCAGCCAATATGCCTGGCCCAGCAGCGGCTGCGGCGCCGATGCCCATCAGCATTTTTCGGCGGTCCACTTGCGGACCCATCATGCGCTTATCATCGTCAGCCATTATCTAAACCTTTCACGCAATGCAGCGGGATCATTACCAGCGGTCGCCATCGTAACCACTCAGCAATGTTCGCTCGATCTCATATTTCTTTACCTGCGCCTTCGCTGTTTGCACGGTGCTGGCCGGTTTGTCTTTGGGTGTCGCGGTGTCAGGCTGTTCATCGCGCGTGTTTTTGTTATCGGTCATTACGCGCCCCGTTCGTTCAGTGCTGCCATGGCGCGGTCGGCGTCCAGTCGTGCCACGTGGCCTATCGATCCGTCGCGTGCGCCACGGCCCAGTGCGGCCACATGGTTGCGGCGCGGTGTGTCGTTGTCGTTCACCACGAGTGGCTTGTTGGGGCGCGGCATGGCTTCGTTCATCATGAAGGCCAGGTTGCTGGGGCGCATGCGACCAGCGTTGATCTCGGCGGCGATGGCGAGCATTTCATCCGCCACGCCGATCTTGTCCAGCACGTCGCCTTGCTCGCTTGGGCGCATGCTGGCAAAGGGTTTGCCGAATTCCTGCGCGATGGTCGCCTGCAGGGAAGTATTGCCGGCGACCAGCGCGCCGTAGACCTGTTCTTTGCTGACGCCCCAGCCGCGCGCTAAGCCGCGCTCCATTTCGAAAATACGGTCATGCGCCGCTGCTTTGCTGACGCCCGTTTTGTGGCCGATGAAGGTTTGCAATCCATCATGCACGATGAGCGACGAAATGGTGGAGACGATACCAAAGCTTGCATAACCTAGCGCGGTGCCCGCCGTGCCGCTGCCGAACAAACCCGCAATGGCTTGCGGTGCGCCGAGTGCAATGAGCCCAACGGTGGCGGCGGCGGCCAGTGCACTGGTGCCGAAGCTGATCCAGCTCTTGTGGCTCTGGCGTTGCAGCGCCTGGTCGATCACGTCGTTGTGTTTTGCGGCGTCGCGCAGGTTCGCACGCGTCACGTCCTTGGGGTCGATGCCCAGTTGCTGCGCGATACCGTCGCGGTACATGTTCACCATCTGGTCTTCGTAGACCGCCTGATTGGTGATGCGCATGAAACCCGAGAACGCCAGACCACCGATCGCCGCGATGGCCGCCGGCACCAACACGCCGACGCCGATGGCATTGGCGATGGCCCATGTGCCGATCACGCCGAGCGTCAGCAATCCACGGCCAAGAAGGAACGCCTTCATGACGCGTAGCGGCTCGATCAACAGATCTTCCAGGAACTGCATGGCAGCCTTCGGTTAGAGTTTTACACCCTAATTCTAGCTAAGCCGTTGAAAAGCGGTGTGAAGGTTGCGTGACGATTTGGCCTGCGGGCAATGCAAATGACTCGCATTTGCCCAATGTCCACGGACTAGAGGCCTTTGTAATCCTTGGCTAAATCGACGTAGTTCTGGGCGGAGACCGGGATGAACTCGATCTCTTCCTGCTTCAGGTCGCGGAAGTATTTGGCGGGGTTACCGGCCCACATCTGGCCGGTTGGAACATGCTTATTGGGCGTTAAAAGTGACCCGGCGGCGAGAAACGCGCCGGTTTCGACCACAGCAAAATCAAGCAAGGCCGAGTCCATACCGACGAAGCAATTATCCTCCAGCGTGGCGGCATGGATGAGCACTTTGTGGCCGATGGTGATGCCGGAGCCAATGGTGGTGGGACCCGTTTTGCGGGTGACGTGAATGATGGTGCCGTCTTGAATGTTCGTGCGCTCGCCGATGCGGATGGTGTTCACATCGCCACGGATGACACAGCCGAACCAGACACTGGTATCGCGCCCGATATGCACGTCGCCGATGATGACCGCGCCGGGTGCGATGAACGCATCGGGGTGGATGGTCGGCATGATGCCGAGATACGGAAGGATGACTGCGCCGGGGTGCGTTTGCATTAGGGGAATACCGCCGTGAGTTCGAGGTTGGTGGTCTCGGGTGCGCCGATCATGAGGTTGGCGTTCTGCAGCGCTTGGCCGCTGGCGCCTTTTACCAGATTGTCGATAACGGAGACGATGATGAGTTCGTTTGGCAAGCGACCGGCATGCACGCTGATGAAGCACTGGTTGGTGCCGCGCACCTGGTGGCTGCTGGGTGCGCCCTCGCTGAGAACGGTGACGAACGGTTCGTTGGCATAACGCTTTTGCAGGTGCGTGCGCACGCTGTCGGCGGTCGCGCCGTTGATGAGCGTGGCGTGAATGGTGCTGAGCATGCCACGTGATAACGGCACGAGATGCGGCGTGAAGCTAATGACATTCGGTGCGCCAGAAACTTTGGCGAGCTCTTGTTCGATCTCGGCAACATGGCGGTGCTTGCCGATGCCGTAGGCGCTGACGCCACCATCGAGTTCGGTGAACAGCATTTCTTGTTTGGCGCTGCGACCGGCGCCGGAAATACCCGACAGCGAGTTAGCGCTGATGGTCTTTGCATCCACCAATTTTGCTTCGACCAGCGGCAGCATGGGCAACAGGATGCTAGTGGGGTAACAGCCGGGGTTAGCCACTAAGCGTGCGTTCTTTACAGCATCGCGCGCATGTTCGGTGAGGCCATAGACGGCGGTGGTCTGCAGGTCGGTGGCCTGATGTTCGTGGCCATACCATTCGGCATAGGACGCGGCGTCGAACAGGCGGAAGTCAGCGCTAAGGTCGACGATCTTCACATGGGCGGGCAAGCCCGCGATGATCTGTTGCGTGGTGCCGTGCGGCAGGCAGCAGAATACGAAGTCGATGTTCGCGAAATCCACTTCGGTGTGCTTCACTAGCTTGGGCAATTTGCGCGCGCGCAGGTGCGGATAGACCGCCGCCATTTCTTTACCAGCTTGGGTTTCGCCAGTAAGCGCAGTGATCTCGAAGTTCGGGTGATTCTGCAGCAGGCGCAGCAGTTCAGCACCGGTGTAACCCGATGCACCAAGGATGGCCGTGCGAAGTTTTTTGTTCATGGATTTTCCTTACACCAACGCCGTAAAAGAAAAAACCCCGGAAGCGCGGTAAGCGTTTCCGGGGTTTTGGTAACCGAAAAGTAAACGCTTAGCGTTTGCTGAACTGGAACGAACGACGTGCTTTTGCACGGCCGTATTTCTTACGCTCGACCACGCGGCTGTCGCGGGTGAGGTAGCCGCCCTTACGCAGGGTGGGGCGATATTCGGGGTTGTAATGATCGAGTGCACGAGCGATGCCGTGACGCACAGCGCCAGCCTGACCCGAGAGACCGCCACCTTTTACGGTCACGTTGATGTCGAACGAGCCTTCTTCTTTCAGCGAAACGAAGGGCTGGTTGATGATCATGCGAAGAACCGGGCGAGCGAAGTAGGTCTCCAGCTCGCGGCCGTTCACGATGATCTTGCCTTTGCCTTTTTTCACCCAAACGCGCGCGATGGCGTTCTTACGACGGCCGGTACCGTATGCACGGCCGAACTTGTCGATGGTGGGTTTCTTTACTTCAGTGGTCTCTGCTGCGCTTGCCATGATGATGTCCTATTAACGGGCGTTCTTTTCGTTGAAGCTAGCGAAGTCGACCGACTTCGGCTGCTGCGGTGCGTGCGGATGGTCAGGACCAGCATAGATATGCAGGTGCTTCATTTGGCTACGCGCCAGCGGGCTGTCTTTGGGCAGCATACGCTCAACGGCTTTGTGGAAGACGCGTTCCGGATGCTCACCCGACAGGATGTGCTCGGCGCTGCGCTCTTTAATACCGCCCGGGTAACCGGTGTGGTAGTAATAGACCTTCTTACCGCGCTTGCGGCCGGTCAGCTTCACTTTGCCGGCGTTCACGATCACGACGTTATCGCCGGTATCCATGTGCGGGGTGAAGATGGGTTTGTGCTTGCCGCGAAGAACCTTCGCAACATAGCTGGCGAGACGACCGAGAACGATGCCGTCGGCATCGATTACAAGCCACTCTTTTTTAATATCTTTCGGCGTTGCCGAGAACGTTTTCATAACACGCTCATTCTTGTTGGTTTTGTGTTGAATAAGGGTGCGCGTTGTAGGCAAAGGCCCCCCCACTGTCAACGGCTAATTTCCGCGCTGTCGGGCGGAATTGGCTAGACCCGCTTATGCATAATGGTAATATGCTGAAATGCAACGCGGTTTTTCCCTTGTCGAATTATCCATCGTGCTGGTCATCCTGGGCCTGCTGACGGGCGGCATCCTGGCTGGGCAGTCCCTCATACGCGCGGCGGAGCTGCGCTCCGTCAGCACGGGCTTTGAGAAATACCGCACGGCCGTGATGACCTTCCGTGATAAATATTTTGGATTGCCGGGTGACATTCCTAATGCCGTCAAATTCTGGCAGCAGGCAGCCGGCGGCACCGCCGATGGTGTGGATGCAACATGCGCCGCACTCGATCATACAAGCCCCAGCACCGATCAACGCACCTGCAACGGCAATGGGGACGGGCGCATCAGCAGCATCTACCTTCATGAACGATTCCGCTCCGTGCAGCAGTTGGCCAATGCCGGGCTGATCGAAGGCAGTTACACCGGCGTGACGGGCCCCACCAGCGCTTACGATGCGGTGCCCGGCAGCAATGCGATGCGTGGCCGGATTTCCAACACCGCGTATCTTATAACTGATTATGGCAACTATCCTGCCGACACGACGAACTATTTTGCCGGCGACTATAATAACGCCATCATTTTCGGTGGCGCTTCCGGCTATTCCCCGACGAACGTTGTGCTAAAGCCAGAGGAAGCCTGGAACATCGATACGAAAATGGATGATGGAAAGCCCGGCACGGGCATGACGCGCACCTACCCGGCAAGCACGCACGTCAATTGCGCTTCGAGCGATGTTTCTGCTTCGGCTACTTATGTACTCACGCATTCCAGTGCGTCGTGCGTCTTGTGGTCGCTGCAGCGCTAATCTAAACATCTAAAAAATAGACATATTTCTGCCGAGTGCAGCTATGCATTCAGCGCAAGGCAGCCCTGCGTGCGCTCCGCGCACAAATGTGTAGCACAGCTATGCATATATGGTATGGGCTACTCGCGAATTTCAGCCCAGCCCGCTTTTTGATGGATCAGAACCCATGTTTCTCCAGAAATTACTCCCCCAGGATAAGCTCTATAATGACAGCCTCTATGAAATGGCGAAAATTGCCCATCAGAGCTGCCAATCGCTGAAGACGCTGGCGGCGTCGAACTCGGGCGAAGAGATCCAGCAGCTTTCCGACGAGATCCTAGAAGCCAAGAATAAATCGAAGCTGACATTCGAATCGCTGACCACGGCGCTCTATAAGAGCTTCATTACGCCGTATGACCGCGAGGACATGCAAGAACTGGCGACCACGCTTTATAAAATTCCCAAGCGCGCCAACAAAATTAAAAGCCGCCTGCTGGCTTACGACATCAACAACCATCGCGATCGCCTGATGGTGTTCGTCGACATCGCGCTGGAGCAAGCCGTAGCGCTTGAGAAGATGATCGAAGACTTCAACCATCACCGCATGACGCGCGTGCATGTGATGGGCCAGCGCATCCACGAGCTGGAAGATAAAAGCGATGATCTGCTGGCACAGCACCTCACCGCGCTGACGGATGAGAACATCAACATCAAGGATTTCATCCTGATGAAGAACATCTTCGATCTCCTCGAGAAGATGACCGATGCCTTCCGCGATGCGAGTGACCTCGCCATGCGCATCAGCCTGAAGCACTCGTAGCCCATGGGTATCGAGTTAGCGCTTCTCCTGCTTATCGCAGTCGTCGGCCTGGCGCTGATCTTTGATTTCGTCAACGGCTTCCATGATGCGGCGAACGCCATCGCCACGGTAGTGGCTACGCGTGCGCTCTCGCCACGCACGGCGGTGATCGGCGGTGCGGCGCTTAACTTCATCGGTGCACTGCTGGGTACGGAAGTCGCCGCGACCATCGGTAAAGGGCTGGTCGATCAGGCGATGGTGACCCTTCCTATTGTTGCATGTACTCTCATCGGCGCGATCGGCTGGAACCTGTTCACTTGGTATAAAGGGTTGCCGAGCAGTTCGTCGCACGCATTGATCGGTTCGTTACTGGGCGCGGCTTATTTTGGCACTGCAGCAGGCGGCAGCAACATCCAATGGGGCAACGTGCTCGATAAAGTCGTGTACCCCATGCTGTTCTCGCCGCTGGCAGGATTCGCCGTTGCGTTCCTTATTATGTTCGGCCTGACCTGGGCTGTGCATCGCATGACTTCGGTACGCATCAATAAAGTGTTCGGCAAACTTCAGATCGTTTCGGCGGGCGTGATGGCACTGAGCCATGGCCACAACGACGCGCAGAAATCGATGGGTATCATCGCCCTCGCACTGGTTATTTATCAGCCGCAGGCCGGGTTCTCGGTGCCGCTGTGGGTCATTCTTTCCTGCGCCATCGCCATGGCGCTAGGCACCATGATGGGCGGCTGGCGCATTATCCGTACGCTCGGCACTAAAATGCTGACGCTGCGTCCCATTCACGGCTTCGCCGCTGAAACGACTGCCGCTACTGTCATCATGGGTGCATCAGCATTCGGCATTCCACTGAGCACGACCCAAGTCATCACGTCCAGCATCATGGGCGTGGGCGCTACCAAGCGCTTGTCGGCCGTGCGTTGGCCGGTGGTCATCCAGATCGTGTGGGCATGGCTGCTCACGCTGCCGGTGACGTTCCTTATTTCGGGCGCACTGGCTTACGGCGTGGTTTCGTACACCAACTAGTTATGCTGTAGCAGGTACAGGTTCAGGTAGCTGGCGAAGGTGACCCATGCCCAGAGCGGCAGCATCAATGCACTGGCGACCCGGTTCACGCGGCTGAACAACACAATAGTAATAGTAATGGCCACCCAGTTGAAGGCGATGACGTAGAAGCCATTCTCGATATCGCGATGGCCGAAGAACACCATGCACCAGACCAGCCCCACGAACAGCTGCACCAGCCACCAGCGCAGCGGGCGGTTGTTCCATTGGCCGGTAATTTTTGCGATGCGCGCAGCGGCGAGTGCCATGAGGAAGTAAAGCGAGGTCCACGCGATGCCGAACCACATGCCCGCCGGTTGCAATGGTGACTTGTTGAGCGACTGGTACCATTCGCTGGTCACGCTCATTTGTGTGAAGTAGCCGCCGGCGATCTGCACGAACAGGCAAAGGCCATAGGCGACGATAAAGCGGAGCGCATTACGTTGCGGGCGGGTGGTTTGGATGTTCATGGGCGACCTCGTTATTATATAAGTGAACAGTCTGTCGTTACGCTTCAATTGGCAGCATGGTCCGCTTTACGATATATAAAGTTCCAATCAATGCGACATCTTATCTTTAGTTTAGCCGTGCTTGCCGCCCTGCCCGCCCACGCGGCGGAGCCGGCGCGCTGGCAACCCCGCGCCATCCAAAGCTTCGACATCCAACTGAATGACCCATCGAGCGCGGCGGCGATCCCCCACGTGGAAGTGGTGGAACTGGACCATGACACGGCCCCGGGCATTTTGCAGGCGGTGAAAGCACGTGGCGCAAAATTGGTCTGCTACATCAACGCCGGTGCGTGGGAAAGTTACCGCACTGATAAAGAAGCGTTCCCCAAAGAAGTGCTGGGCGATGTGTATGACGGCTACCCCGAGGAGCGTTGGCTCGATATTCGGCAGATCAACAAGCTTGCGCCTATCATGCGGGCGCGGATGGACCAGTGTGTGGCCAAAGGTTTCGATGCGGTCGACCCCGATAACATCAACGGCTATTCCAACGAGACGGGATTCCCCATCACCAGCGAGGACCAGCTGGCTTATAATCGCTGGCTGATGAAAGAAGCGCATGCGCGTGGACTGGCCATTGCGCTGAAGAACGCACCCGAGTTCGCCGAGACACTAGCGGCGGAAGGCTACGATATGGCGGTAACGGAAAGCTGCTTTGCCGATGGGTTCTGCGAACAGTTCCGCCCGTTCATTGCGGCGGGCAAGCCGGTGCTCGACCTTGAATATATCGACGAAGGCATGAGCCTTGATGATTTCTGCGATGATGCGAAAAAGCTTGGCATTCGCGCGGCGTTGAAACGCAGCAGTAGTAGCATCGACGATTACCGCGCGACCTG
>JBEIOT010000119.1:0-6269 GCA_040377415.1 Azospirillum sp.
CCCGGCTGTGTTGCTGCATGCGTATCGTTGGATCATCGACAGCCGCGACGAGATGACTGGCGAGCGTTTGGACAACGTGGAAGATCCGTTCCGCCTGTATCGCTGCCACACCATCATGAACTGCGCGAAGACGTGCCCCAAGGGTCTGAATCCCGCCAAGGCCATCGCCGAGATCAAGAAGCTGTTGGCTGAGCGCGCTATCTAATACGGCGGCAGTTTTTTTACCCATGTCCACGACGCGGGAAGACCGCGCATGAAGCTGGCGCGCACGCGCGTCCAGCGTGAGCCGAGCGCGGTCACATACAGCCCGATGATGAGCGTGGTGATGAGCATGAGGATGGCGGGCGCACCCAACGCCAGCCCCGCCATGACGCGGAAGATGACGATGGATACGTAGATGAGCGTGGACAGGATGAGCGCGCGGCGATTGAGCAGCAGGCCCAGGAACGTGACGCCAATGGCAAGTGCTGCCATGGACATCCACAAGAATGAATTGCTGAGCCAGCCTTTCATGTCATCCTGCAGCAGCAGGCTTAAGAACAGCGAGTGCACGAAGAGCGGCGAACCGACCACGTAGGACCAGAAGGCAAAGTCGCTCCAACGGGTAACGCGTTTGGGGTCCTTGAGGTCGAAGAAAACAGCGACGCCGAGAATGGCCACGCCGCAACCGCCCAGCAGCAAGCGCCACGAGGTGTCGCCATCGCCATGACGGGCGATGGTGGTGACCATGATGGTGAACAGCACGGCGATGGGCAGCATGAAAAAGGGAATGCGGAAGCGCGCGGCGCCCGCAGCGAGTACGGCGAGCCCCACGCCAAGTGTGGTGAGCGTGAGCTCCAGAGGCACGCTATCGTCGAAGATACTGCCAGTGATGCCGCCATTGAGGCTGATGAAGATGGTGGCGGCCAGACCGAATGCGGCCGATGCCACGCAATAGATGATGGGTAGACGGAAGCGCTTGCGATTGTGGAACCACAACGCGACCAGCCAGGTGACGCCCGCAGAAAGAACGCCAACGGCGACGGTATCGGTGATGAGCTGGCCGATGAGGCCGCTGATGGCGCCGGTGAGCAGCATGACGCCGAAGGTGACGAAAATTTCGTTCATGGTGCCGACGGGCTTGAGGCGCTCGTCGTTATCGTTCGCCTCGGCACCTTGCAGCTCGGCCAGTTGCTTGCGCTGCTCGGTAGTGAGGATGCCGCGGCTTAGTGCCTCGTCGAGCAAGTCGGTGTTGTTGGCCATGGAAATCCCCCGCACATAAAAAAAACCCGACCACATGGTGGCCGGGTTTTTCATTTAGTTCAAGAGCCGCTTATGCAGCAGCTTGCTTGCGCAATACTTTGAGCAGTTTGTCTTGGGCGTCTTTGATATCGACGCGTTCCGAGGCAGCCACTTCGCCGCAGAGGCGGTGCATGGCGGTCTCGTAGATCATGCGCTCGCTGTAGCTGCGCTCGCTCTGATCGACGTTCTTGTGCAGGTCGCGCACCACTTCGGCGATCTGGATCAGATTGCCCGAGTTGATCTTCGCTTCGTATTCCTGCGCACGACGGCTCCACATACCGCGAGCGATTTTCGCACGGCCCTTCAAGGTCGTGATCGCACGGGTGATCTGGTCGTTGGGCGAGATGCTGCGAAGGCCAGCGGCTTCTGCACGGCCAACCGGCACGCGCAGGGTCATCTTGTCCTTTTCGAAGCTGATGACGAATACTTTCAGCTCGTAGTCGCCAATTTTCTCGACTTCGAGGCCAAGAATTTTACCAACGCCATGGGTCGGGTACACGACGTACTCACCCACTGCGAAGTTGGCAGCTTTTTTTGCGACAGCGGTGACGGGTGCTTTTGCCGGCTCGGGCTTGGCAACGGTCGCCATCGGCGCTTTGTTATGCATTTGCGGTGCGCGGTCGAACGTTTTGCGCGGGTCCATTTTGTGAACCACGTGGGTGACGTTCGGCTTTTTCACCAGGACCTTCGCGGCGGGCTTTACAGCTTTCTTCACCACGAGCTTAGCGACGGGCTTTTTCACGGGGGCTGCCTTCTTGGCGACCACTTTCTTCGCTACCTTTTTGGGAGCGGCTTTCTTGCTTGCTACTTTTTTCGTGACTTTTGCCGGTGCTTTTTTCGCCTTAGCTTTTGATTTAGGGGCGATTTTTACATTTTTACGCGTTGCCATAAAGCTCAAAACCTCACATGCCGCGGGCCACATTGACCGTACGGGCGTTGAACACGATGCCTTGCGGCACCAACTAGTTTACACTTGGACCCGTTCGAGTGCCCCATCTAGCGAGGGCTTCCCTGCGGATGCACTGTATATAGCACAAAAATCGGGCCTCTTAAATGGTAAAAATTTAGTTAATTACCTATTTTTGCTATTGCACCGCGAAAACTTTTCCCGAAATGCGTTCAAATACAGCAAGATAATTTTTATTGCCGCTGCGGCCAAAGCGTCACGAAAGCTTCACACCCCGGGGTTTGGCGACCTGATATGACGAACGCTGCAATCAAAGGAGAGGCCCATGGCCACCACCCGCACCAATATTTTCGAGGCCGCCAAGACGCTCTCGAAGCAGTTGAACAACATCCCGCCGCAGCGGTTGGGCGATCATGACAGCACCTATGCCCTGCCGCGCGAAAGTGCGCTGGAGCCCGAACAGCAAGCGGATGCGTTCCATGTGCGCGAGCTGCTGGTCGCGGCGGCGCACCGGATCGATCCGAGCATTGAAGTGAATAGCGCGACGATGAATTGTTCGCTGACGTTCCGCCAAGCGTATGAAAAATTCCCGACGCACCAGATCAACGCAGCGCTGGATGAAATGAAATCGGGTATCGCGCGAGCGGTGCAGCGCGGTTTGAAACGCGCGCCGTATGTGAACGACATGGTATCGCTCTCGGTCGCGTCGGATATTCCTTATCCGTTCGGTTTCGCGCTGCGCGCGGCGCTGCCCATGCCCGAGCCGCTGAACCTGGAATTCATGCTGCCGGAAGGTGAATTCCGTAATGGTAACGGCGAAACCGTGAAGCGCGGCATCGTGCCGCGTACGACGCTGATCGACCTGATCGAGACTGCCGACCGCGAGCAGAACCATGAAGCGTTGCATACGCTGCACCAATCGGTGTGCGTGGGCGCCGAGCTAACGCACGCGCAGGTGGACAAGCTGACGGAGCGTTTGGGTATCGATCTCGCTGGCCGTGGCGCGGCTTAGTCGCCCTTGCCCGGGTTGGGGCTGAAATGTTCTTCGAATTTATTCTCGACGTTCTTCCACTGGTCGGCATCCACCGGGGCTTCTTTTTTCTTGGTGATGACGGGCCATTGCATGGCGTAGTCGCGATTGATCTCGACCCAATTCAGTAGCTCTTCGGATTCGGGCTTGATGGCTTCGATGGGGCATTCGGGCTCGCACACGCCGCAATCGATGCATTCGTCGGGATTGATGACGAGCATGTTCTCGCCCTCGTAGAAACAATCCACGGGGCAGACCTCAACACAATCGGTGTACTTACATTTTACGCAAGCGTCTGTGACGACGAATGTCATAGGTTTCCTTTAGTGCGCGCTTCGCGCGTGAAGGGGTGCAGACCACCCCCTTACGCATCGCAAGCGATGCTATCCCCCCTCGCGCGGCGGCGAACGCTATTCGCGTTCGCACAGCAGGAGTTGGGCCGTTGGGTTACTCAATTGCCGCGTTCTTACGAGCGATGCGCTGAATTTGCAAGCGGCGGAGTTTTTGGGCCTGCAGGGCCGTGTCGACGCGGGTGAGCAACAAGGCCACGGCCAGGGCGGTGAAGGCCGCGATCATGAGCAGCAGCGGCTGGAGCATGGCAGGGGCGATGCTGGGGCCATCCATGCGCAGGATGCTGGCGGGCTGGTGAAGGGTATTCCACCAATCGACCGAGAACTTGATGATGGGTAGGTTAATGGCGCCGATGAGGGCCAGCCAGGCGCAGGCGATCTTGGTGCGCTCGGCGCTTTCGCCGGTGGTGGAAAGCGCGATGTAGCCCGCGTAGAGCAGCAGCAGCAGTAATACACTGGTCAGCCGGGCATCCCACACCCAGTAGGCGCCCCACATGGGCTTGCCCCACAGCATGCCGGTGGCGAGGGTGATGATGGTGAAGATGGCACCGATAGGCGCGGCCTCGCGCGCCAGCACATCGGCCAGCGGGTGACGCCAGATGAGGAAGCAGGCCGACATGAGGGCCATGAAGCCATAGAGGAAGCTACCCATCCACGCGGCGGGCACGTGCACATACATGATGCGCACGGTCTCGCCCTGCTGGTAATCGGCCGGGCTGCTGATGAGCGCGCCGTGCAGGCCGAGGGCGCCGAGCACCACGAACGCCACCAGCGCCGCGGCATGAGCAGCGAGCGGATTTTCTGGAACTGGGCGGGTGTGGCGAATTTATGCATGGTTTCTCTTGGAGCCTTGCATAGAAGCATCTAGAAGAAACTGCAAATGGCAACACTACCGCACACCAAAAAACTGCTCGAGATCATGGCGAAGCTGCGATCAAAGGATGTCGGCTGCCCGTGGGATCTGGAGCAGGATTTCAGCACCATTGCGCCCTACACCATCGAGGAAGCCTATGAGGTGGCCGAGGCGATCGCCAAGGGCGACATGGGTGGGCTGCGCGAGGAGCTGGGCGACCTGCTGCTGCAAGTGGTGTTCCATGCCCAGATGGCGAATGAGGAAAAGCTGTTCAGCTTCGAGGATGTGGCTGCCAGCATTAACGACAAGATGATTCGCCGCCACCCGCATGTGTTCGGCGATGCGGATATTAAAGATGCGGATGCGCAGACGGCGAATTGGGAAACGATTAAAGCGGCCGAGCGCGGCAAAAAAGAAAAGACCCGCGTGCTGGATGATGTGCCCGCCGCCCTGCCCGCGCTGATGCGCGCGCAGAAGCTGCAAGGCCGCGCCGCCCGCGTGGGGTTCGATTGGCCCGATGTGACCGGCGTGATGGCCAAGGTGCGCGAGGAACTGGAAGAAACGCAGGAAGCAATCGATGAGAACGATGCCAAGCACACGGCGGAAGAGATCGGTGACCTGTTGTTCGCGGTGGTGAACCTTGCGCGATTTACGGGGGTGGATGCGGAAGATGCATTGCGCAACGCCAACGCCAAATTCACCCGTCGCTTCGAAGCCGTGGAAGACGGCGTGAAAGCCAGCGGCAAGGATTTTAAGGAAACATCGCTGGATGAGATGGAAGCGTTTTGGGTGGCTGCAAAGGCTGCTGAGCGGGCCTAACTTCACCAAAACGTCATATTTTCTGGCTTCCTGCATGCTACTTACAGCGCATGCAAATCGACCACTCAGCCCTTGCCGGTATTTCGACGGAACTTCCTGCCTCGCGCTTTGCGCATGAGCAGTTGCGCCGTGCAGCGGTTGCCGGATTCAAATGGCCCAACAGCGATCTGGTCGTGAAGAAGGTCGAAGAAGAACTTCATGAAGTGCGCGATGCGATTGCGGCAGACGATAAGGATGCCTTGAAGGCTGAGATCGGCGACTTGCTGCATGCGGTGCATACGTTGGCGGAGTTCCATGGCGTGAATGCGGAAGAAGCATTGGCGGGAACGAATGCGAAGTTCGGCAAGCGCTTTACCGCTGTGGAAAAAATTCTGACCGAACGTGGCGAGAGCATGGCCACGACCCCGCTGAAGGACATGATCCAAGTTTGGAACGCACAAAAAGATAGTGATTCCATCGGCGCGTCGCGCTAGCTTGCGGGTATGTCCCTAAAAAACAAAACAGTCTTAGTGACCGGCGCGAGTGCTGGGTTTGGCAAGGCCATTGCTGAGGCGCTGGCCAAAGAAGGCTGCCGTTTGATCTTGACGGCGCGGCGCGAGGACCGGTTGAAGAAACTGGCGGCGTCGCTGAAGGTGCCGGTGCACACGTTGAATTTCGACATTCGTGATCGTGCGGGCATGCAGGCGGCCATCGCCTCGTTACCGGCTGAGTTCCGTGACATCGATGTGCTGGTGAATAATGCAGGGTTGGCGCTTGGGCTGGAGTCGGCTGCGGAAGCGAATTTCAGCGACTGGGAAACGATGGTCGAGACCAACATCATGGGTCTGCTGGCGATGACGCGTGAAATTTTGCCGGGCATGAAGGCCCGTAAGCGTGGGCATATCGTGAATATCAGTTCCATCGCGGGCAGCTATCATTACGCGGGCGGCCATGTGTATGGCGGCACCAAGGCGTTCGTAACGTATTTTTCGCTGGCGCTGCGCGCGGACCTTGTTGGCGAGCCCATTCGCGTGACGAATATCGAGCCCG
>JBEIOT010000040.1:0-11158 GCA_040377415.1 Azospirillum sp.
GCCGTGAGCTTTTTGCTGCGCGCCATTATTCTGAACTAGAAGTTACGACCCGCGCCGCTGCCGAAGGGCTGCTGTGTGGCCGGGGTGTAGGCCCTACCCGGTTGGTAATACGAGCCGCTGCTGGGCTGCGAAAGCGGCGGCATGCCACCCGATGGCGATAACGGCGTGGTGGTGGTCTGCACCGGACGGCTACCTTGGATATTCTGATACACGCGCTGCTGTTGCTCCATGCGTTGCTGCAGTTGCAATTGCTGTTTCAATAACTCTTGCTGCTGGCGGGTGAGGTCGGCGGCGGCTTGTGTGTTCTGCTGGCCGGTGGATTGTAGCTGCTGTTGCTGGCGGGCAAGTTCCTGCTGCTGGGCGATCAGCTTCTGCTGCTGCTCCTGATATTGCTGCTGCGTCAGTCCCTGCTGCTGGGCGGGCTGTTGGCCCGGTTGCTGCACCGGACCGGTGCTGGTCGTGGTCGTCGTTTTCGCCGAGCTGCCATACGGATCGAGCGGGCCATGCGGACCGGTCGTCGTGGTGCGTTTTGGTTTGGCCACCTGCCAGCCCTTCTTGGCCATGCAGTTAGAGAATAGCGTCACCAGCTGTGCGTTGCGGTCTTTGGTGGTCATGTTCGGTTTTTCGTAGCTGCTAATGTTGCCTTCAGCGCTGTCGCGGCAGCCGCCCTGGTCTTCGACATAGCGGCCCTGGATCTTGCTTTGCACCATGCAGGCGGAAAGCAACAAGGCACAGGTCAGTATGAGGATGTTCTTACTACGTTGCATCTTTACGAATATACCCTCGGATGCCGACTTCGTCCATGAATTGCTGTTCGCGGAGTTTGGCCTTGTCGGCCTCGCGCTTTTCATGCGCTTTCAGCGCTAATTCATACTTCTTCATTTCGCTGAATATTTCGCGGATCTGGGTGGTGATCTTTTCCAGCTCCACCTCCAGCTTGCGGATCTGCACGTGGATCTGGTCCTGGCGTTTTTTGATGTGGGCCGAAAAATCGCCGAAGAAATGTGCCATCTCGGGCATCTTCTCCGCAGCCTTCAGTTCCTGCTGCAGGCGCGTCATCAGGCTGTCCACCACCTGATACATTTCCTCGCGGTGTTTCTCGAGCACGCCTTGGGCGCGTTTCAATGCATCAAGCTCACGCTGCTTGACACGCAGCAAGGTTGCCATCGACTTCATGCGCTAGCCTTCGGTGCGGCTTCACCGATGCCTAGCACCTTGGCGAGCAATTCATAGCCCTCGGCCAGGTTGGCCGATTCATGTTCGCGCTGGGTGATGAAGGATTCCAGCTGCGGGTAGAAATGCATGGCGCGGTCGACCTCGGGGTCGGTGCCACGGCGATACGCGCCAAGGCGAATGAGCTCGGCCATGTTCTCATACGTCGCCATGAAGCGCCGCGCGATGGTGATGAGTTTGTTCTCTTCTTCGGTGTTGGCATCCGGCAGCATCCGCGACACGGATTTCAAAATATTGATGGCGGGGTAACGGCCACGCTGCGCGATCTCGCGGTCGAGTACGATGTGGCCGTCGATGATGCCGCGCACCGCATCAGCGATGGGTTCGCTGGTATCGTCGCCTTCTACCAGCACACTCAGCATGGCGGTGATGTTGCCGCTACCGACAGGGCCCGGCCCCGCGCGCTCCAGCAGCTTCGGCAGTTCGGCGAACACGGTGGGGGTGTAGCCTTTGGTGGTGGGCGGTTCGCCAGCGCTTAAACCAATTTCGCGTTGCGCCATGGCGAAGCGGGTGACCGAATCCATCAGCAGCAGCACCTGGTTCTGCTGGTCGCGGAAATACTCGGCGATGGCGAGTGTGGTGTATGCCGCTTGGCGGCGCATGAGGGCAGATTCGGATGAGGTCGCGACCACGACCACCGAGCGGCGCAAGCCTTCTTCGCCCAGATCGTCTTCGATGAATTCCTGCACCTCGCGACCGCGCTCACCGACGAGGCCGATGACGTTGACATCGGCTTGGCTGTAGCGCGCGAGCATGGACATGAGAATGGATTTGCCGACACCGGAACCGGCGAAGATACCCATCCGCTGCCCACGGCAGCAGGTGAGGAAGGTGTTGATGGCGCGCACGCCCATATCGAGTTTGCCCGCGACGCGTTGGCGCGACGATGCTGGCGGCGGCTCGCCACGCATGAGGTATGGAATGCCGCCTTTGGCCAGCGGCCCTTTGCCGTCAATTGGTTCGCCGAAGGCATTGACGATGCGGCCAAGCCATGCAGCGGACGGCTCGATGGTGGAAGCGGTCGCCATGACCGTGACCTTCGCGCCAAGACCAACACCTTCAACAGAGCTATAAGGCATCAGCAGCGCCACATCATCGCGGAAGCCGACCACTTCGCAGAGCACCTTATTGTCAGGCCCCATCGAGCCCTGAATCTCGCAGCGGCCACCGACGGAGAGCACCTGCTCGATACCGGTGCATTCGACCAGCAGGCCCTTCACACCCGTGACGCGGCCAGTCAGGGTCAGCCCGGGAAGCCGGTCGATCTCGTTCATCAGGTGCTGGCGCAGGTTGGTCATGCGGGTCCTTTATACCATGCCCATGCGTGGCGGGCCAAGAATTACATGGAGATGGAAGAACTTGCCTGCGTTGTCGATCCAAGCCGCGAGAGGTGCGTGCGAGTCAGTGGTGGCGCCTCGCCCAAGGCCGACAGCGCTTCGGGCGAAATTTCTTGCAGCACTTGAAGCAATGGCTGCTCCTGAGCCGATTGGAAATAAATCATCGGCTGTCCGCCATTCGCCGCACCTTGACGGAAGGGACGATCACCCGGTTCTGCCATGGCTTTATCGATCACTTGCGCGATATCCTCCACCCCATCGGCCTGTAGCAGATCGGGGGAGATCGCATGGATATCGACGCCGGCGCGCTGCGCAGCCTGTAAAACGAAATGCGCGCAGTTGGTGGGAAGACTATGGGCGAACCGCTGCTCATGGCCAGCAGGTTTTGCTACCTGCGCGGATCCGGCAACGCGGCTTGCATAAAAATAGCGTTTTATCGGTGGCGTTGCACTTAGCTCAGCTTTCAGCGTCTCTATTTGCTGCACCAGATGGTTGGCCGATTGTGGGGTGATGGCCATGAACATACCGCTATCGGCTGGCATGCCCTTATTGGTCAGTGCAGCACAGGGTGGTATGGGCAATCCGGCGTAATTGATGATGCGCATATGGGTCCGGTCAGCACCGGCAGCGCCATCGAAAAGCGCTGCGAAGGAATGCTCGGCAGCGAGACCACTTTTGTAGGTCATGATGCCGAGGACCGGCTGCTTGAATTCATCTGTCATGCGGCTGCATCATATCAGCATTTCGCCATGGCCGCTATTCTGTTATAGCACGCGCATGAAACAGCCCGCCTTTCTAAAAAAGCCTATGGAAAAGATGACTCCCGCCGAGTGGGAATCGCTGTGTGATGGCTGCGGACTGTGTTGCCAAATACGTGTGGAAGATGAAGACACCGGCGAGATCGCCTTAAGTAATGTGGCGTGTCGCCAGCTATGCCTGAATTCGCATCAGTGCAAAGATTACACGAATCGTTTCGCGCTGGTGCCCGACTGCACCAAAGTGACGCCCGAGACCGTGCATGGCATGAACTGGTTACCCGCCACCTGTGGTTATCGGCTCGCCGCCTTCGGCCAGCCCCTGCCCTCATGGCATCCGCTTATTTGTGGCGATGCAGGACGCGTGCACACACGCGGACCGAGCATGATGGGGAATTTAATTTCCGAAGACGACGCGGAGTGGGAATAGCTAGAAGGCCTGACGGAACATCAGGCGGCAACGTACATCCGCAAGCGTGAGACGGTAAGTGGCCGCGTAATCGACATCGGATGACGCTGTTGCACAGGAATTGTAATCAGCTGCTAGCACCTTACCGCGCCCGGGCATGCCATCATCCATTTTTGTATCGATGTTCCACGCCTCTTCCGGTTTCATTAACGACGTGTTGGGCGACAGGTTGGCTTCGTACGCGCCAAGCTGCAGGTAATTGCCATAGTCATAGGTGAACTCGACGGTACTTACCGAAGTAGGGGCACGGCTGCTTGCATACCATAAACCATTACTGAGGCGTGCGCGGGGCACGTTGGTGCCGCCCACCGAGTGGAACGGGAAAGCGCCCACCTGATCGCCACTGTAAGTGCCCTCGATCAGTCCGGCAGCGGCCAATTGGCGCCAGAATTGGAACCGCTCATTGATATTGAACCCGGAGCTGGTCTCTTTGATCAATCCATCACCATCGCCATCGCAGACCCCGGTAGCCGCAACGACGGGCGCGCCCGAGTTCGATAGGCAACTGCCGCTGTTGACCTAGTGCGATCAAAACGCTGTCGCTTTAGGAAAGTCTCCCGGAATGGCGAAGTATTTATCGCGGAATGTTTGCGCTGCCGCGACGTATTTGGAATATTCCGTGCTTACCGAGCGCAGCTCGGCGGCCTTGATGAGGCTTTGCCCGGCGAGGATGCCGCCGGTGAGCAATCCTAGGATCACAAGCACGATGGAAAGCTCTACAAGACTGAAACCGCTGGATTTTTTCTTTATAAGTATAAGCAACTATAGCATGTGGCATTCCCTCCCGTCAAACGGCCTGCAAAGGTTAAAAAATCCGTAATAGTTAAAATTCTCGTTGTTTTGAAAACGCCTTAATAGTATATTAACACTTAACGCGTTAACGACTTATCCACAAAATCTCAGCTTTTCTGCGGGTTCCGTTAACAAGTTACGTTGGGCAAAAACAAACACACGTTGGGGAGCTAGCATGCGCGTATTACTCGTTGAGGACGATCCGTCGACAGCCAAGGCCATTGAATTATCGCTCGCCTCGGAAGGCATCATCTGCGACACGACCGAATTGGGCGAAGAAGGCCTCGAGATCGGCAAACTCTACGATTACGACATCATCATCCTCGACCTCATGCTGCCGGATATCGACGGTTATGAAGTACTGCGCCGCTTCCGCGCTGCCAAGATCAACACTCCCATCCTTATCCTCTCGGGTCTCTCGGGCCCCGACCAGAAGATCAAAGGCCTGGGTTATGGTGCCGATGATTACCTCACCAAGCCGTTCAACAAGGGCGAGCTCATTGCACGCATTCAAGCCATTGTTCGTCGCAGCAAAGGCCATAGTGAGTCGGTCATCCGCACCGGCAAGCTGGTCGTGAACCTCGACACCCGTTCGGTCGAAGTCGATGCGCGTCCGCTGCATCTGACCTCGAAAGAATACGGAATCATGGAACTGCTCTCGCTGCGTAAGGGTTCGACCCTGACGAAAGAGATGTTCCTCAACCACCTCTACGGTGGCATCGACGAACCGGAACTCAAGATCATCGACGTGTTCGTGTGCAAACTTCGCAAGAAGCTGCAAGACGCGAGCGGCGGCGAGAACTACATCGAAACGGTGTGGGGCCGCGGCTACGTGCTGAAGGATCCCGAGCCCGGCGCGGCGGAGACCGCTGCCGCATCAAAGGAAGCTAAACGTAAGAAAGCCGCCATCGAAGCTTAGGTTTTCTTACTGAAGAAATGAAAGGCCCGCCCTCACCGGCGGGCCTTTTTATTTATGCGGTCTCTTCTTCTTTCTGAAGAATGCCATCGATGATGCCGGCGGCGTCGAGGACGATGATGGTCTCGTCGCCATGTTTGGTCACGCCGTTCACCACGCCTTGCCATAACGGGTCTTTCGGCGGGGCGATCTGCGATAGCGGCGGAAGGATGGCAACATCTTCCACCTTGTCGACTAGCAGCGCGATGCGCTCGCCTTCATGGTCAATGGCCAGCGCCGTCATGTTCGCGGGGTCTTGTCCTGCGGGCAGGTCAAAGCGCAACCGCAAATCGAGCGCGGTGGTCAGGTTATCACGCAGCACGCACAGGCCGCGGATCATCGGTTCGGCATTCGGCACGGGCGTGATGTCGGGCGCTTTGGCCACGTCCTTCACGTCCGACAGCAGCATGGCGAAGGTCTGTTTGCCCAAACGGAACATCACGTGCGGCATGGATTCATTATCAGCCATGGTGCGCCTCCTCTTTCGGCAAATACGCATGGGTGTTGACGACTTCCGTCAACGCGCCTTCGAGTTCGGTCAGCATCAGCACCGTCGCTGTCGCGGGTTTCATCGGCATCGGCGCATCGGATTCAATAATGCCATGCATGCGATGCGCGATGATACCGACGCCGGGTGCTTCCAGCAACGTGATGGCGTGAACATCGCCGCGTGACGGAATGGAGCTGCCGGGCAGAACACGCAGGCGCAAAATTTCACCGCGCACGCTGGTGGCATAGCCTTCTTCATCGTGCGCAATGTCCTCGGCGAGCAAATGTTCAACGCGTGCGACTTGCGCCAGCGGAATGGCCTTGGGCATCGACGTACCATCGCTGAAGCGCAGATACGCCGACGGCTTCACGACAAGCGTTGGTTTGCGCTCGGGCTCGTCCTTCGGCAGGGGCTGGTGATGCACCGGCGCAGGTGCGGGTGCCGCATCCAGGATCGGCGGCAGCTCGCGCGGCGGTTCGATCTTGAGTACGGGTTTGGCCAGCAGCGCCATCGTATCCATGATGAGGCACGGCGTGCCATCGCCAAGAATAGCAGCGGCTTCGTAAATTTTACTGCTGCGCAGCAATTTCGGCAGCGGTTGCAGCATCAGCTCTTCGAGTTCGCCGATGGTCTCGACACAAAGCGCGACGCGCTCGCCTTTCATTTCGATGACCAGCGCATACGCTTCGCGGTCGGGTCGGCCATGGCCCAAGCGCTGCGATAGAGACACGCGCGGCATCCAGTTACCGCGCAGCGAGATCATCGCACCGTCGTCGAGTTTCGCGTGGCGTTGTTCGTTGCCGATGCGCGCCACCTCGCGCACATGTTCCTGCGCCAGCGCGAAACGCATGGTGCCGGATTCGACCATCAGCACTTTTGCGGGGCGCGGGTATGCGCTCGCCGGTGCGGTGCGCGGCAGTAATTTCTCGCGCAGTTCGGCGACGAGTTTATCGAGCAGCAATTGTGTGTTCAGCACGCGCTTGTCGCCCTGCGTGCGGCTGATATGGCGCAGCTGGTTGCGCGCCAGCATCAGCGTGGCGAGTGTGCCGTAGGTAATGCGTTCGCCGCCCGGCACCGGCTCGGGTACGCGCGCGATGGGTTGCGGCATGCTGGCGAGTGTTATTTCCGGCGCGCGATGCACCTGTTCGTTCAGCTGCGTTAGCGGTTGCGGTGTGGGTGCGGCGGCCAGCATCGGCGCGGTCTCTTGTTCCACTTCGCTTAAAGACGGCTCGCTGCCGTTCTCGGCGAGGTAGTCCATCATGTAGCGAATTTGTGCCATGGCCGCGCGCAGGTGCGTCAGCTCGTCGGGGCCGGGCTTGCGCACGCCGCTGCGCAATTGCTCCAACATGCTCTCGGAGGCAGCGGCCACGCTTTCCATCACCGGCAGGTTCACGAAGCCGCACGTGCCCTTGATGGTGCGCATGAGTTTGTAGGCCATGTCCCAGCTATCGCGGGTCATCGGCGAGCGTGCGTGTCCGGCCAGCGCGCGTTCCAGCGTGCTGAGCGATTCCGACGTCTCGTTTATGAACTCGCCAATGAGGTCATCCATACGGGGCATCGTATGGCACAGGCACTTATAAAAGAAAGGAAAAGCTCGCTATTACCCTAGACGGCAGCGCTGGCGAGGACCATCTGGCGTTGCGTGGCCACAATGGCGATGGAATCGCCATGGACTTCGAGGGCGATCTGGGCGCCCACTTCCTCGGCAATTTTCATGGTGAGGAAGGCCTGCGCCGTTTTCGGGCTCAGGGCTTTTTCATCGGCCTGGCCTTTGAGCACCGCCTGCATATCAGCATCCAGCTTGATGATATCGCCGGCACCGTTGATGGAAATTTGTTTGTCGCCAAGGTCGGTGGTCGACAGGCGCACCGAAAGCGTGCCGCCCTTGATCATGCTGGCCGCGGTGATGACCAACACATTGAGTATAAGGCGCGACATTTTCTGGCTGATGCTGATGCCCGAGGCATCCGTATGGCTATCGGGCCAGTCGAGTTTCACTTTGCTGCCGCTGAAGAAGTCGGTGGCGAGTTTTTTCTTCTCATCCAAGCAGGCTTCGCCCGAATCGGACACGCGGCCATAGGCCTGGCGATAGAACATGAGGCGGTGGACGGCTTCGTGTGCTGAGGAGACGATGAGCTGCACGGCGTCATTCTGCATATCGAAGCCCTCGTCCTCGAGGAATTCGGCGCCGTTATTCACCGCGCCGATGGGGCCGGTGAGGTCGTGGCACAAACGCGTGCAAAGCATTTCGGCAAGTTTCGTCTCGGCGATCATAGCCAGCTCCAAATCGTTCCAGAACCCGTATCGTATGGGTGGTCTTAGCGCCACTATTTTTGACTCTACGCCCCAACTCTAAAGAATTGGTTAAGCGCTTTAAACTTTAGGAAAAAGTTGTGCTTCGATGAGGCTGGCCATGGCGTGCAGGGCGGTGGAATGGCCTTCTTGCACATGTGCGGTGATCATACTCGGCACCATAATGGTGAGGTCCGCTACCGGCGGCAAATCCTTGGCTTTCAGGCCGGTTAGCAGCACGGTTTTGATGCCCTGCGCTTTCGCCGCCGTCATGGCGCGCAACACGTTGGGGCTTTTGCCAGAAGTTGAAAGGCTTATCAGCACATCGCCCTTCTGGCCCAAGGCTTCGACCTGGCGGGCGAAGATGTAGTCATAGTTATAGTCATTGGCGATGGCGGTGATGATGCCCGTATCCGCGCTCAGTGCGATGGCGGGCAGGCCCTTGCGATCATCGACAAAGCGGCCAACGAATTCGCCAGCGATATGCATGGCGTCGCACGCGCTGCCGCCGTTGCCACAGAACAGTAGTTTGTTGCCCGCGGCCAGTGCATCCGCACTCCACTTGGCCATTTGCACGATGGCGTCCGAGCAATCGCGGAACATGCCGTCGAGGGCCTCGGTGTGGTTGGCGTGAATTTTCTTTAGCAGGTCACTCATATTATCCGCGCAGGGCTTTGATGTTATCGGCGTATTTTGCAGCGTCGCCGGTGAAAACGGCACTGCCCGCGACCAGCACATTGGCGCCCGCTGCGATGACTTGTTTGGCCGTATCTTTATTAATGCCGCCATCGACCTCGAGCAGAATATCGCGGCCCGTTGTGTCGATCATGGCACGCACTGCTTCAATTTTGCGCAGCTGGCTTTCGATGAATTTCTGGCCGCCGAAACCGGGGTTCACGGTCATCAGCAAAATCAGGTCCACTTTATCCATCACGTTGGCCAGCGCGCTTTCGTGCGTGGCTGGGCAAATGGTTGCCCCGGCTTTTTTACCGAGTGATTTGATGAGCGCGAGCGAACGATCCAGATGCGGACCCGATTCGGCATGCACGGTAATGATGTCGGCACCCGCCGCCGCGAACAGCGGGATCAGCATGTCGGGATTGGCGACCATCAAGTGCACATCGAACGGTTTTTTGCTGTGCGGGCGCAGGGCCTTCACCACATCCGGCCCGATGGTGAGGTTCGGCACGAAATGCCCGTCCATCACATCCACATGGATGAAGTCGGCCCCAGCCTTGTCGATGGCAACGATCTCTTCGCCCAAGCGAGCGAAATCGGCCGAGAGAATGGAGGGGGCGATATGCAGGGTTTTGCTCATGACGTCCTGAATAACCTATTTTTTCTGGATTGTCATGGCAAAGAACCCATCCATGCCGCCCTGCTCTTTCAGTTGCGCAGGGGTGGTGCGGCGTTGCGCCAGTAATTCAGCATCAACATGGGTGGTGAGGAATGCGTCGCGCTGGTCTTCGCCTTCTTCGCGCTCCAGCGAGCACACACAATATAAAAGGGTTCCGCCGGGTTTCACCCAACCCCACGCGCGCTCCAGCAAAAGGCGCTGGGTGGCGGCCAGTTCGGTGATGTCTTCCAGCGTGGTGATGTGCACCACTTCGGGGTGGCGGCGCCAGGTGCCGGTGGCGCTACACGGTGCATCCAACACCACCACATCGAACGGTGCGGCGGGTTCATATTCCAGCGCGTCGGCGACGACGATCTCTACATCCAGTTTCAGGCGCGCCATGTTGCCGCGCAGGCGCTGGCTGCGCGATTGCGATTTATCCAGCGCCGTTACTTGCGCACCAGCCTGTGCGAGTTGCGCTGTTTTGCCACCGGGTGCCGCACCGATATCCAGCACACGTTTGCCCCGCAGATCCTTTAACAAGCGCACCGGGTAACTGGCGGCCACATCCTGAATAAAGAACGCGCCCTCCTCGTACCCCTCCAATGTCGGCACCGGTTTATGGTCGAACGCCATGCGCCAGATATGTTCATCCAGCCGTGCGCCCTCGTCGAACGATGCGGTGGCGTTCAGGTCCAGCGGTGGGCGCTCGGCCGCGACGAAGCAGATGGTGTCGGTCGTGGGTTTGCCGTGCTGGTCCTTCCAGCGTTTCTCCAACCATGCAGGCAGATTGTGGCGCGCGTCGGGCAGCGGGCCTTGCACCTTTTTCAGCACGGCATTCACCATGCCCGCGAGGCCCGCATGCTTGCTCGCCTTCACCAGCTCGACCGATTCATTCACGGCAGCATGGGCAGCGGTATCGAGTACCACCAGCTGCGCCACGCCAAGGCGCAGCACGTCCATCACGGGGCGGTGCTTGGGGGCAATGGGCTTATCCAGCAGCGGCTTAAGCAAGGCGTCGATCTGGCCGAGATGGCGCAAGGTACTTAAAAGAAGCATGCGCACATAGCTGTCTGCCTCGTGCGGTACGGCTTCTTCCAGCGTGCGGCCTTCCCCCAGGATCTGCCCAAGGGCTTCCCAGGCGATCTGGCGTGGCGAATCGGCGGTATTCTGTGCGGCTTTTTGCATGCGCCCCGCTTGGCAGGTTCTGGTGGGTAATGCAAGCGCTGGCCTTGGCAAACGCGGGCGGCTGCCCTATGTTTGCGGGCATGAACAAGCCCAAAGACGACGAACCCGTCCCCTTCCCGCCCGACGAGCAAAAGCCCGAACCGGTGAAGGAGCCGCCCGCTTCCAAGCCCGAGCCCACGCGCTTTGGCGACTGGGAAGTGAATGGCCGCTGCATCGATTTCTAGAAGTACTTGACGGGTCGGGGCGATTGCATTATCCCCGCCGTCGCCTTACAGTTCAAGGCCGTGGGGATGTAGCTCAGTTGGTAGAGC
>JBEIOT010000162.1:0-4627 GCA_040377415.1 Azospirillum sp.
ACCACTTTGCTGGGACGCCCACATGGAGCGCCTCGCCGACGGCTTGCGTGCTCTGTTCATCGAGTTCGACGTATCACTGCTCGAGCCCGCCGCCCGCAAGCTGCTGCACAAGAACGAAGGCAAAGAAGGTTTCCTGCGCATCGCCATCAGCCGTGGCGCGGGCAGCAAAGGTTACGCCCCCTTCCCGCCCGGCATGCCCGCCAGCTGGGTCATCGAGTGGATCGCGCAAGAACACACCGAGCCGAAACCCGCAACGCTATATCTTTCCAGCATAGCGCGCATCCCGCCCGTCTGCCTACCCACCAAAGCCAAACTTGCGCAAGGCTTGAACAGCACGCTCGCCATCATGGAAGCCCAGCGCCACGGCGCAGATGAAGCATTACAGCTCACGCCCGATGGCTTCATTGCCGAAGCTTCCGCCGCCAACATCTTCTGGCTGAAGAACGACACGCTTTTCACGCCCACGCTTGAAACCGGCTGTCTCGCCGGCATCACGCGCGAGACAATTTTGCGCCTATCGCCCCTGCCCACCAAGATCGTTCGCGAGGGATTGACCACGCTTAACGACGCCGACGCCGTATTCCTCACCAATAGTCGTGCAGGCGTATGGCCGGTCGCCGCGTTGCAGCCAGTAGGCCAGAACTTTAATACCAAACACCCCATCATCCGTCAGTTGCAAGGCTTGCTAGCGCAAGACCATCAGCGCCATATCTTCCGCCATCGCCAACGTTGGAGCGCCGCATGAGCTGGGCGCTACTTTCCACCCATCCATGGCAACAGCCACTCAATTTCGCTTCGCGCGTAACAGCCAACGATATGGCCCTGCTTTACTCCGGCCGCCAGGAAGCACTAACTGGCAACGACAGTTATTTATTCGTCGAGCCTGCCTTCCAAGCCAGCGGCAGCAAGTGGGGCGACTTACCCGCTATCGACGAAACCAGTGGCGACCTCCCCGACTGGGTCGGCTATCTCGGCTACGGCATGCGCGAATCCACTACGCGCGGTGAAGCAGCGCCCATCACGTTGCCTGATTTCTGGCTCACCCGTTACCAACGTCTTTTCCGCTTCGACCACACCAACCAGCGTGTTGAAGAATATGGTCGTTACCACGCCACCACGCCGCTCGCATTAGCCCCCGCATCCATTGCTACAGCGAACGCCAGCGTGCGCGAGCTTCATAGCAACATGGACCGCGCACATTACGAACGCAGCGTCCACGACACCATCGCCGCCATCGAAGCGGGCGATTTCTATCAAGCCAACATCACTCGAAAATTCCATGGCACGCTGCACCCCGCCCCCGATGCTCTTGTATTGTTCGCGGCGCTCTGCGAGGCCAGCCCCGCGCCTTACAGCGCCCTCATCAAACATGGCGGCACCGCCATTCTCTCGGCCAGCCCCGAATGCTTCTTAGAGATCGAAGGCGATGGCACCATCACCAGCCGGCCTATCAAAGGCTCCATTCGCCGTGGAGTAACCGAAGCAGAGGACGCGGCACTAAAGAAAGCCCTTGCCGCCAGCGCCAAGAATCTGGCCGAGAACCTGATGATCGTCGACCTCATGCGCAACGATCTGTCGCAGGTCAGTGAAGTAGGTAGCGTGCAAGTCGCCGAACAATCCGGCCTCTACAGCTACGCCACCATCCACCACCTCATCTCCACCGTACGCGCCAGCAAGCTTCCGCAGAAGTCTGCCTACGATACGGTACGTGCCTGCTTCCCTCCGGGCTCCATGACCGGCGCGCCCAAACGCGCTGCGGTGCAGTGGTGCGAATCCCAAGAAGCCATGGAGCGCGGCGTTTACAGCGGCGCCATCGGTTGGTTTGGTGCACAAGGTCGCTGCGATCTTTCGGTGGTCATCCGCACCTTGCTGTTACAAGGCGACCGCTTTGAATTCCAGGTCGGTGGCGGCATCGTCGCCGAATCCACGCCCGAGGATGAATGGCGCGAAACATTGGTCAAAGCCCGCGCCATTGCGCAAGTGCTCGGCCTCAATGAAAGTGATTTGGAAAAGCTCTAATCGCGCCAGGATGCGCGATCGGCGAACAACTTAAATTTTAGGCCGCCATCGCGGTAATACCGTCCAGCGCCTGTAGCTTCATCACCTGCTGCGGCGTGATGTTGTAGGCGCCGGGAAGCATGAGCTTCACTACCCCATCCGGAATATACACATGCAGTTCCACGCGCGCGCCACGGTCGAGCTGTTGGCCAAGCATGGCCTTGAGGGGCTCGATGGCTTCCACTTCCCTGATCTCCACCGTCAGCGCCTGCGTGCGCATTTGCTCGACCATGGTGTCCAGCGGCTCTATCTTCGTTACCAGTAGGCGCGTGCCGCGTTCGCTGACACGTACATCGATATTCATGGCTAGGGCGACGCCCACCTGCAATTCCGCGTGATGGCGGTTCAGCAAAGCCTCGTCAAAAATAGCCACTTCAAACTGGCCCTCTGCATCCGAGAAATTCACGAACGCACTGCGCCCGCGCGGCGAGCTGCGTATCTTATTGGCGATGAGAACACCCGCCAGCTTAAGCTGCTGCTTATCCTTCAGCGGCTGTTGAAGCTTTTCGGAACTCACCACGCCGAGTTTCTTGAACAGCGGCGCATAAGGCTCGAGCGGGTGCGCTGAAAGGAAGAAACCAATTGAGCCACGCTCGAGGTTCAGCTTCTCGATCACCGGCCATTCCTCGACCTTCTTCAATTCGCGTCGACCCATTTGGCGTTGCGCGGCAGGGTCGCCGAACAGGCTCACCTGATTGCTGGTGCGGTCTTCCGTGGCCGCTTGCGCGGTCGACAGCAGCAGGTCGATATTCTCAAAACACTGGCGGCGGTTGGCGCATAGCGAATCGAACGCTCCCGCCATGACCATATGTTCCAGCTGTCGGCGATTGATAACGGTCGCATCGATACGCGACGCGAAATCCTGCAGATCCTTGAATGGGCCGTTGGCTTTGCGCTCGGCCATCACCGCCGCCATAGCACCCGCGCCGACGTTCTTGATGCCTGCAAGTGCATAGCGCACGTTAGTGCCTTCAACGGTGAATTGCGCATCGGATTTATTGATATCCGGCGGCAGCACCTCGATGCCAAAACGTTTGGCGTCATTCACGAATAACGCAAGCTTATCAGTACTCGCCATTTCGTATGTCATGGACGCCGCCATGAACTGCACCGGGTAATTGGCTTTCAAATACGCTGTCTGGTACGCCACCAACGCATAGGCCGCCGCGTGCGATTTGTTGAAACCGTAGCCCGCGAACTTCGCCACAAGATCGAAGATGTTGCTGGCCTGCTGCTTGCTCACGCCATTCTTCTCGGCACCATCCGTGAATAACGTGCGCTGCGCATCCATCTCGGATTTGATTTTCTTACCCATCGCCCGGCGAAGTAGATCCGCGCCACCCAGCGTATAGCCCGCCATCACCTGCGCAATTTTCTGCACCTGCTCCTGATAGATGATGACGCCATACGTCTCACGCAGCACCGGCTCCAGCATCGGGTGCAAATAATCCGGCGCCTGACGGCCATGTTTCACATCCACATAGGTGGGGATGTTATCCATCGGGCCCGGTCGGTACAGCGCACCCAGCGCGATAAGGTCTTCGATGCTGTCGGGCTTAAGGCCCTTCAGCGCCTCGCGCATGCCTGCGGATTCAAACTGGAATACGCCCAGCGTGTCTCCTTTGGTCAGCATGTGATAGGTTTTTTTATCGCCCTCGGGCAACGTCAGCAGGTCAATGGTCGTGCCCTGCTCTTCCAGCAGCTGCACGGTGCGCTGCAGAATGGTCAACGTGCGCAGTCCCAGGAAGTCGAACTTCACCAGCCCCGCTGCCTCCGCCCATTTCATCGAATACTGCACCACCAGCATTTCGGATTTTGGGTCGCGATACAGCGGTACCAACTCATCCAGCGGGCGATCACCGATCACCACGCCCGCTGCGTGGGTGCTGGCATGGCGGTAAAGCCCTTCGAGTTTCAGCGAAAGATTCACCAGATGGCCGACGGTCTCGTCCTCTTCAATGGCCTGCTTCAGCAGCGGCTCTTGGTTGATCGCTTCACCCAGCGTCACCGGTGCGGCCGGGTTGTTCGGCACCAACTTACAGATCCGGTCGACCTGACTGTAGGGCATTTGCAGCACGCGCCCCACATCGCGCAGCACCGCGCGCGCCTGCAGCTTACCAAAGGTGATAATCTGCGCCACACGGTCCGCACCGTACTTATTCGCCACGTAACGAATTACTTCATCGCGACGGTCCTGGCAGAAATCGATGTCGAAGTCGGGCATGCTGACGCGTTCAGGGTTCAGGAATCGCTCGAAAAGCAAGCCATAGCGCAACGGGTCAAGGTCGGTAATGCGCAAGCTCCACGCGATGATCGAGCCCGCACCCGAACCACGCCCCGGCCCCACCGGAATACCCTGGTCCTTCGCCCAGCCAATGAAATCGGATACGATGAGGAAGTAACCCGGGAACTTCATGGTGATGATGACGTCGAGCTCGAACTCCAGCCGGTCCCAATAGGGTTTGGCGGCTGCTTCGCGCTCGGCTTCGCTCATGTTGGCGGCGAATACATGCTTCTCCAGTCGCGCGCGCAGGCCATCGCTGGCCACGGTGCGCAATGCTTCGGATTC
>JBEIOT010000063.1:0-9324 GCA_040377415.1 Azospirillum sp.
CACCGGCGATATCGGCCTGTTCAAGATCACCTCCGAAGGCTCCGTGTCCTCCGGCGTGCGCCGCATTGAAGCCACCACCGGCGAAGGTGTGCGCAGCTTCATGACCGAACAGCTCGAGAAACTGGCAGCACAACTGCAAGGCCTTGCCGACGAGAACAAACGCCTCGCCGAGTCACTCAAACAAGCGCCCGCCGCACCGGCGGTGGTCGATGTCGCAAGCTTCAGCACCCTGAAACTCGCCGAACTTACCGAGCGCTACAAAACCGAAGGCGACAAAGCCCGCGCCAATATTGACCGCCTGAGCGACGCCAACAAGAAACTGAACAAAGAAGCCGCCGAAGCCAAAAAACAAGCCGCCATGAGCGCTAGCGGTGGCGAGATCGCGGCCGAGCAAGTGGGCAACTTCAAACTCGTCGCCAAGAATTTCGGCGAGCTTGACGCCAAATCCCTGCGCGACCTGGTGAACGGCCTTCAAGCCAAACATGCCGACGCCGTGGTCGCCGCGCTGGCCAGCAGCGAAGGCAAAGCTTCCGTCATCGTCGCTATCGGCAAGGATATCGCCGGCAAAGTCGCCGCGCCGGATCTGGTAAAAGTCGCCGTGGCTGCCGTCGGTGGCCAAGGTGGTGGCGGTCGCCCCGATTTCGCCCAAGGCGGCGGCCCAAATGGTGACCAGCTCGACGCCGCGCTCGCAGCCATCAAGGCGACTCTCGCCGCCTAGCGTGAATTCTCAGTCTTATTTGCCATCTCCTGACGCTGGATCCGCGCGAAACGTTCGCTCATTCTCGGGTAATAATCCGGCTTGAGGATAGCGCCAAGGCTATAAACTGGCGGCCGTGGAGATTCATTGGCCAACGCCCTCACCCAGGCCAGTCGCACCCGTTCAGGCGCGAGTGGCTTGCCGTTCTTTTCCTCAGCCTCAGCGAGCATGATCGGAAATTCTTCCTTCATCTGTGCCAACCGCTCGGGCGAGCTTTTCTGCATGCGCCGCTCCAGATGCGCCTCCATACCGTCTAGAATTTCAGGGCGCGACATGACCTGTGCGGCGAAATCATCGGCACGGAATTCCTCATCCGCCACAAGATACGCCTTGAGCTGCTGCATGGTGACACTTGCCACCATGCTAGCACCTACCGTCTTCACGGCCTTCTCGGTGAAGGCCAAAAAAGGGCGCTCCTGTTCATCGATCGGCCCGTTGATCAGGCTGCTCATCGCCCCAGTGACGGTGTACGAGCCCAAAAATGCAGCCCCCGCACCACCATAGACCAGCGATTTGCTCATAAAATCGCGACGCGTGGCATGGCTTTTGGCATGACCCAGCTCGTGGCCAACCACATATTCGCTGAATGGATCGCCCTTCTGGAATTCTTTGAAGACGCTTGCAGCAATGCCGACAAAATTCGTTTCACGCACGTAATACCCATACGTATCCTTATGCTTGGTCGACACGAAATCATCGGGCATCACCAGTACATAAGGGGGCTTAGGCAATGCCAGCGCTTCACAAAAGCGGCTATATTCCGGGCTCACGTCATCCGGCGAGTAAACAGCGATATCCTCCGAATTATATCGGTAGCGCAGCAACTCCGTCAGCACATCCGGCGTGCCTTTGTACTTATCGATATACTCATGCAGGTTCATGCGCCAAGTATCGCCGCCGCCGGTTAACATTCCATGAATTTCAAACCAATAGTGGCAAAAGCGGCACGCGCAGGGCCAATTTCAAGGCATTAGCGATTCCTTAAGGGGTCGGCCTGTAAAACAGGCGTCTTTTAGGCTATGAGATAAGCCATCACATCAGGAGCACCCCACCCATGTCGTCCGTCGTCCAGATCAAAAAAGAACTCAAGCCCCACCCCATCACCGTGGCCTACGGCGACGGCATCGGGCCCGAGATCATGGAAGCGGTACTCAAAATTCTTGCCGAGGCGCGCTGCCCGCTGGAGATCGACACCATCGAAGTGGGTCAAAAATTCTACGAAAAAGGCGTCACCACCGGCATTCCTCAGAATGCGTGGGATTCCATTCGCCGCACGAAAGTGCTGCTGAAAGCCCCCATCACCACCCCGCAAGGCGGCGGCTACAAGTCACTGAACGTGACTATGCGCAAGGCGCTGGGCCTGTATTCGAACGTGCGCCCCTGCACCAGCTTCCACCCGTATATTAAATCGATGCATGCCAATATGGACCTCGTGATCGTGCGCGAGAACGAGGAAGATCTCTACGCGGGCATCGAATACCGCCAGACGCAGGATGCGTTCCAATCAGTGAAGATCATCACCCGTTCAGGCTCCGAGCGCATCATGCGCTACGCCTTCGAATACGCTGTGCGCAACGGTCGCAAAAAAGTGACGTGCATGAGCAAAGACAACATCATGAAACTCACCGACGGTGCGTTCCACGACATGTTCACCAAAGTCGCCGCCGAATACCCGCAGATCGAGAATGAGCATTACATCATCGATATCGGTAGCGCGCGCATCGCAAGCAAACCGCATCTGTTCGACGTGATCGTGACAGAGAACCTGTTCGGCGATATTATTTCCGACATCGCCGCTGAAGTTTCCGGCTCCGTCGGCCTCGCCGGTTCGGCGAATATCGGCGCCAACTACGCCATGTTCGAAGCCATCCACGGCAGCGCGCCCGACATCGCGGGCAAGAACATAGCCAACCCATCAGGCCTGCTGCATGGCGCCATCATGATGCTGGTGCATCTGGGCTTGAACGAACACGCATCGCTCATCCATAACGCATGGCTGCGCACGATCGAAGACGGTCAACACACCGGCGATATCTTCAACGACATGAGCAAAGCCAAACTCGGCTGCAAAGAATTCGCCGATGCCGTGATCGAACGCCTCGGCCAAGAGCCGCAAAAATACCGCGTTGTTAAATACGCGGTCAGCAAAGGCAGCCCCGCCAGCCACGCCGTCATGGAAGCGGCGAATGAAAAACGCGAGCTGGTCGGCTTGGATCTGTTCGTGCATTGGCGCGGCGATGATATCAACCAGCTGGGCACCAAGGTCGATGCGTTGAGCACCGATAAACTCGCCCTCACCTTGCTGTCGTGCAAAGGCCTGAAGGTCTGGCCGAACATCGTGACGGAAATGGACTTCACCGACCGCTTCCGCGCGCGCTTCATGCCCAAAACAAAAGGCACGACACTCACGCATGCCGACGTGGCCGACCTGCTGAACCGCGCTGCGCAACTGGGTATCGACTTCCTGAAGATCGAAACACTGTTCACGTTCGACGGTAAAGCAGGCTTCAGCGCCAGCCAGGGCGAGTAGTTCGTGATCCGGCGCTTTGTAGCCAAGGCGCTGGCTTCATCGTTCATCCGCCAATCCACCATCCTTGCTAGTGGCACGGTGGCCGCGAACCTCATCACGCTGCTGATGTTGCCGCTGTTCACGCGCCTGTTCACGGCCGAGGCATTCGGCCTGCAAGCGCTGCTCATCCTTGGCACCATGGCGCTCGGCACGCTTGGCACCGGTTATTACGACTGGGCCATCCCGACACCAAAGACCAAGAAGCAGGCGAAAGAACTAGCCACACTCGCGCTCGGCCTATCGGTCGCCGTCGCAATCATCGGCTCGGCACTACTGCTAGTATTCGGCCAATCACTGCTCGACCTTCTGGCCATGGGTTCCGTCCATGCATGGGGCTACTTGCTGCCATGGCTTGGCCTATCCCTCGCCTGCTACAACATCGGCAATTACTGGCTGCTGCGGGCGGGTGATATGAAACACCTCACCCAAATTCGTTTCATCCTGCCCGTCACCAACGCCGTGGTATCGTTCATTCTCGGCATGCAAGGGCACGATGCGGGGCTGGTCATTGGCTTCATCGCGGGTGTGGGTGTCAGCGGCGTTTGGGGTCTTGCGCTGGCGATGCGCCATGGCCTCGCTTTCGATTTCAGTCATCCACGGACGCATTATCAGGCGCTGGCCAGCAAGTTCCGTGAGTTTCCACTCTTTGGCAGCATTCCGGCCACCGCCATGCTCATCGCCGGCCAGATACCGCTCCTCGTCATCACCGGCGCCTATGCGCTGGATTTCACCGGCCACTACGCCGTGGTGCGCGCCATCGTCTTCACCGGCACCCTGATGGTGGCGACCGCTTGCGGACAAGTGATCCTCAAACACGTCGCGGATGCAAAGAACCGCCATGACGATGTATGGGCGCATTTCACCCGCATGTTCGGGCTGCTGGCCGCGATCGGCATCGTGGGCGGCGTGGCGGTCTACTTCATCAGCCCCATCTTCTTCCGGCTGTACTTGGGCGAAGCGTGGGGTGACGCCGCGCAGATCGCGCAATACATGGCATTCGCCCTACCCCTTTGGCTGCTTGGCATTGCGCTCGCCTCGGCCCCCATCGCGCTCAAACGACTCAAACTCATCGCCGCATGGCAAGTGAGCTACGGCCTCGCTGCTTGCTACCTCTTCACGCTGACGGACCTGCCCTTCATGGTGCTGGTACAAAAGGTCATCCTGTTCGAGATCGTGGCCTACGCGCTCTACATCCTCGCGTCAGCGATCAGCGTCCGCCAGCACGCGAAATAAGTTCCTGCATGTGCGCAGGCAGCGGCGCCTCCACCACGATGGGTGGCTTATTATTGTAATACGGGATCACGATCTTCTGCGCATGCAACTGCATCGGCACATCGCTAGCAGGTGCATAGAACGGGTCACCGATGACCGGCGTGTTCAGGGCAAATGCGCAATGCAGCCGCAGCTGATGCGTACGCCCCGTCTTGGGCGACAGCTCGAGCACACTTAGGCCATCAGCACTACTCAGCACCTTGTAATGCGTCACCGCCTCCTGCCCGGCGGGGTCGAGCGACATCTTCCACTTGCTACCCTCACCCGATTTCAGGATGGGAGCTGAGATAACACCTTCCGCCTCGGCCGGGGTACCGGTAACGACCGCAAGGTACGTCTTTTCGATGCGTTGGTTCTTGAACATCTTGCCCAGCCGCTCAAGCGCTTTGCGGTGACGGCCCAGCACTAAGCAGCCCGAAGTACCCCGATCCAGCCGGTGCGCCAGCGCGGGCGGGCGCGGCAGACCGAATTGCAAATGAGAAAAAGTCGCATCCAGCGCGATCTTATCGTGCGCGGTGACGTGCACGGCGATTCCGGCTGGTTTATCAAGCACCAGCAGGCATGCGTCGCGGTACAGCAAGCGGGCTTCGATCTGTTCTTTTGTGGGCAGCATAAGGCTTGCCTTTATGGCAGGAAAACCCTACATATCCAGCGGATTTTAAGGGGTTTCCTATGCCAACGACCAAGCCGCACCTCGCCGCCCAGGGCTTCGATTTCGACGCGCTGCTGGCCAAGTTCGCTAATTGCGAGGCGACCATTGCCATCATGGGCATGGGCTATGTCGGCTTCCCGCTGGCGCTGGCGACCTTCGCCAAGGGCTATCAAGTGCTGGCCTACGACGTGGACGCCAAGAAGGTCGAAATGCTCAACGCGGGCAAATCGTACCTCAAAGGCATCGAAGACAAAGCCATCGCCGAGATGGCGGACGCCAAGCGCTTCAGCGCCACTTGCGATCCCAAGGAACTGGCCAAGGCCGATGCGCTCATCATGTGCGTGCCCACCCCACTCACCAAGAATCGCGAGCCGGACATGAGCTTCGTGGAAGCCACCACGGCCACCATCGCACAATCCTTGCGCCCCGGGCAGCTCATCGTGCTGGAATCGACCACCTACCCCGGCACCACCACCGAATTGCTCAAGCCCATGCTTGAGGCTAAAGGCTTACGCAGCGGCGAAGATTTCTTCCTCGCCTTCAGCCCCGAGCGCGAAGATCCAGGCAATGGCTTCTATTCGACCCACAGCATTCCCAAAGTGGTGGGTGCCGACGATGACAAATCGCGCGCCCTCGCCATGGCACTCTACAGCAACGTAGTGACCAAAGCCGTACCAGTGAGCACCAGCGCCACTGCCGAAGCCGTGAAGCTGACCGAGAACATCTTCCGCAGCGTAAACATCGCCCTCGTGACCGAGCTGAAGATGGTCTACGAAAAAATGGGCATCGACGTGTGGGAAGTCATCGAAGCGGCAAAGACCAAGCCGTTCGGTTTCATGCCGTTCTACCCCGGCCCGGGCGTGGGCGGTCACTGCATCCCCATCGATCCGTTCTACCTGACGTGGAAATCGCGGGAATATGGCATGCCGACACGCTTCATCGAACTCGCTGGCCAGATAAATGAACGCATGCCCGACTATGTCATCGGCAAATTGCGTGAGGCGCTGGATGCGCGATCGGGCAAAGGCCTCAACGGCGCAAAGATCCTTATCCTCGGCATCTCATACAAAAAAGATGTCGACGATATGCGCGAATCGCCGAGCATGTTCCTGTTCGAAAAACTGGAAGACGCGGGTGCGCAGGTCAGCTTCCACGATCCTGTGATTCCCACCATTCCGCCGACGCGTGAACACGCGCGCCTGACGGGCAAGAAATCCGTCGCCATCGATGCCAAGAGCGTTGCTGGTTATGATGCGGTGCTCATCGCCACCGAACATTCGGCGGTGGATTACGCGATGATCGCAAAAAATGCCAAGCTGGTGGTGGATACCCGCAACGCCATTAAAGACGGCGGCCAGAACGTGGTGAAGGCCTAAGCCTTAATAACTGTGCCGTCGGCCACGTCCTGCGTCACGGTCACGCCCGCGCCGATGACCACGTTGGCTCCAATTTTTATACCCTGAATGATGATGGCACCCGCGCCGATATGCGTGAGCTCGCCCACGGAAACGCTGCCGCACAGCACCGCGCCCGGCGCCACATGCACATGCGGCGCGATGACGCAGTCATGGTCGATGGATGCGCGGGTGTTGATGATGGTGTTCTCGCCCACCATTGCGCCCGGCTGAATGATGGCCCCCGGCATGATCTGGACACCGTGGCCCAGCATGATATCCGGCTGGGTGATGGATTGATGGCTGATGACCGGCGCCACGAAGAAGCCCTGGTCGGTGTAGCGCTTATAAATACCGGCGCGAACATCGAGCCCGCTGCCTTTGCTGCTGGCCCAGTTGCCCACACCAATGGCAATGGCCACTTCCTGCGGGTCGAGCGCAACTTTGCCCTCGAGACCAAGCACCGGCACACCGTGCACTTCGCTATCGAGCAACGCTTCGTTACTGGTGACGATGCCGCGAATGGGCAGCTCGAGCCGCTTTAGGATGCCGATCAGTACGCGGGTATGCCCGCCTCCGCCGACAATGACGATGGGATGGTTTGCCATGCTGGCAGCCTAGCCTACCCTGCCTTCGTTGACAAATGGCAAGCGAGCCCGTAACCCCAGCCCATGCAATTGTTCTTAAAACGTGTGTTTGATTTGGTAGCAGCGGGCTTTGCGCTGGCTGCCCTGTGGCCGGTGATCGCGGTGGTGGCGCTGCTGGTGCATGTGCGCCTTGGCAGTCCTGTGCTGTTCAAACAAGTACGCATCGGCAAGAACGAAGAACCGTTCACCATGCTTAAATTCCGCACCATGCTGAGCGGCGATGCGCCGGACCACGAGCGCCTCACCCGCTTTGGCCAGTTGCTGCGCGCCACCAGCCTGGATGAACTGCCCGAGCTTTGGAATATTTTCGTCGGCGATATGAGCATCGTCGGGCCCCGCCCGCTGCTGCCCGAATACCTGCCGCATTACACCACGCGCGAAAAGCTGCGCCACCGCATGCGCCCCGGTGTCACCGGCCTGGCGCAAGTGAGCGGGCGCAACGCCCTGGGCTGGAACGCGCGGCTTGAGAAAGACGTGGAATATGTCGAGCGCTTCTCGCTGAAGCTTGACCTCTGGATTCTGTGGCGCACGGTTATGGTCGTGCTACAACGCGAAGGCATTACGGCCGAGGGTCACGTGACCATGGGCCGCCTCGACGACGAGAGAAAGAACGCCGCATGAGCGAGAATAAACGCATCTGGCTTTCGCCGCCGCACATGGGCGGTAGCGAGCTGAAATATGTCGAGCAAGCGTTCGAGAGCAATTTCATCGCGCCACTGGGGCCGATGGTCGATCGCTTCGAGAAGGATTTCTCGGCGCTGACCGGTATGCCGCATTGCGTGGCACTCAGCTCGGGCACGGCCGCCATTCACCTTGCGCTGCGCCATTTCGGCGTGGGTGCAGGCGATACGGTGTTTGCATCCACCCTCACCTTCATCGGCAGCGTATCGCCGATCCTGTACCAGAACGCGACGCCGGTCTTCATCGATTCGGATGCCACGACTTGGAACATGGACGTGAACCTGCTGGCACAAGCGCTTGCTGACGCGAAGAAACAGAACAAGTTGCCCAAAGTGGTGCTGCCGACGGACCTGTACGGCCAGAGCTGCGATGCCAAAGCCATCCGCGCACTGTGCGATGAGTATGGTGTAAAGCTGATCGTCGACGCGGCGGAATCGGTGGGTGCCAGCTATAACGGCAAGCACACCGGCCATGATGGCCACGCCGCGACCTATAGCTTCAACGGCAATAAGATCATGACCACCAGCGGCGGCGGCATGCTGGCCAGCCACGACAAAGCGCTCATCGACCAGGCGCGCAATTTATCGCAAGCCGCGCGCGACCCCGCGCCGCATTACGAACATACGACCTACGGTTACAACTACCGCATGAGCAACATCGCCGCCGCTGTTGGCGTGGGCCAGTTGGAAGTGCTTGCCGAACATGTGGACCGTCGTCGCGCCATCAACGCGCGCTATCGCGAACAGCTGGGCAAGCTGCCGGGCATTAGTTTCCTTGAAGAAGCTGCTTATGGCCGTGCCAACAATTGGCTCACCGTCATGCTTATCGACCCCAAAGCCTTCGGTGCCGACCGCGAAGCCATGCGCGTGGCACTGGAAAAAGACAACATCGAAGCCCGCCCCGTGTGGAAGCCGATGCATATGCAGCCATTGTTCAAGGGCGCGCAGGTAGTGGGTGGCGGCGTGAGTGAGCGCTTGTTCCGCGATGGGCTATGCTTGCCTTCAGGCAGTTCGATGAGTGACGCGGATGTCGACCGCGTCTGCGCATATTTTACTAAGCAAGCTGCTTAAGCAGTGCTTCGGCGGCGAGCCGTTCGGCCAGGCGCTTGTTGGCGCCACGGCCTTGCGCGGTCTTACCATTCACCGCCACTTCGATAATGAAATCCGGCGCATGGGCGGGGCCTTCTGAACTTAGCACTTTGTATTCCGGCAGCGGCATTGCGCGCGCTTGTGCCCATTCCTGCAGCGCGGTCTTAGCATCCTTCGGGGCGCTGGTCAGCGTTTCGGCAAGGGGGCGCCAGAATTGTGCGAACACGGTCCGCACTGCGTCCAATCCACCATCAAGGTACATCG
>JBEIOT010000198.1:0-3307 GCA_040377415.1 Azospirillum sp.
GTTAGCTTGCTTATGTTTACTGAACACCAATTAGGTGATCTCCGTAGCTCGGTTCGCTCTTCCGTCTTTATGCGCTCTTTATACCTCTTCGCAGCGGAGTAGCTTTCCATGAGTACAATGGTTCAATCCCTTCGTGACCTCAACCAGGTGAAACTGGCCGCCATGATCATCACCGCCGTGGTGATGATCGGCTTCTTCGCCTACGTGTCGTTGCGCCTTGCCGCACCGACCATGTCGCCGGTCTTCACCTCGATGCCCGTTGAAGACGGCGCAAAGATCGTGGCCGAGCTCGATGCCAAGAGCATCCCCTATGAACTTCGCATGGGCGGCACCCAGATTCTCGTCCCTTCCGACCAGGTCGACAAAGTACGCCTGCAACTGGCGCAAGTGGGCCTGCCCAGCACCGGCTCCATCACCGGTTACGAGATCTTCGATAAAGGTGACACGCTCGGTACCAGCAACTTCGTGCTGAACCTGAATCAGCTGCGCGCGCTTGAGGGCGAACTCTCGCGCACGATCGCTGGCTTCGATACGGTCGACGCGGCGCGCGTTCACCTTGTTATGCCCAAGCGCGAACTCTTCACCCGCGATGCTGCCGTGCCGACCGCTTCGGTCGCGGTGAAACTGCGCGGCGTGGGTGAGCTCAACAAGAACGAGATCGCCGCGATCCGTCACCTCGTGGCCACTGCCGTCCCGGGCCTGAAGCCGGGTCATGTGACCATCGTCGATAGCCGCGGCGCATTGCTCGCCAAAGGTCAGGACGAAGGTACCGGCGATAACAGCGCCGTGACCGAAGAAGCCGAAGATTACCGCATGGCTTACGAGAACCGCGTGCGCAGCACCATCGAGCGCCTGCTTGAGCAATCGGTCGGCATCGGCAAGGTGAAAGCCGAAGTGCATGCCGATATCGATTTCGATCGCACCGTGACCAACTCGGAAAAATACGATCCCGAAGGCCAGGTCGCACGTTCGGTGCAATCGGTCAGCGAATCGGAAAAATCCAATGAAGGCGGCACGAACGATACCGTCAGCGTTGGTAACAACCTGCCCAACGCGCAAGCGAACTCGGCCGGCGGCATCAATGCCCAAAGCGACCGTAACCGTTCGGAAGAGACCACCAACTTCGAGATCAGCAAACAAGTCGTCAACTCGGTGAAAGAGACCGGTAACATCAAGAAACTGTCGGTCGCTGTACTGGTCGATGGCCTCTACACCGGCGAGGGCAAAGAAGCCAAATACGCGCCGCGTAGCGAAGAAGAGCTGAAGCAACTCACCGACCTCGTGCGCTCGGCCATCGGCTATGATTCGGCCCGTGGCGATGATGTACGCGTCGTGAACATGCCCTTCGCGCAGAACACCACCGACCTGTTCGAGACCAGCCCCATCGATTGGTTGAAGAACGATCTCACCTCCATCATCCAGACGTTGGTTCTTGGTGGCGTGGCGATCCTCTCCATCCTGCTGGTCATCCGTCCGCTGGTTGCCCGTGCCATCGAATCGGCCGAGCGCAGCAACAAGGACGAGGACCTAGATCACGCGGCCCTCGCCGCACCGAGCATTGCTGCCCGCCTGACCGATATGTCGCGTGCCAGCAGCTTGGGTGATGAGGATAGCGACGAGGACATGATCGACGTGGATCGCGTCCAAGGCAAACTCAAGTCCAGCAGCTACAAGAAAATCAACTCGATGGTCGAGAAACACCCGGAAGAGACCGCACAGATCTTCCGTCAGTGGCTCACCGCGATGAACTAGAACGAGGAGCGAACCCGCATGGCCCTGCCCGCAGCAACCGATCGCAAGGAAGATTACCGCAAGCTCACCGGAGCGCAGAAAGCGGCTATCCTGATGATGGCGATGGAAGAAGAGAACGCGACCAAGATCTTCAACATGATGAGCGACGAAGAGATCAAAGAGATCTCAAGCACCATGGCATCGCTTGGCACGGTATCGTCGGACACAGTGGAGCGCCTGTTCCTCGACTTTGTTGAGAACATGAGCAGCTCGGGCGTGGTCGTGGGCACCTTCGATTCGACCGAACGCCTGCTGATGAAAGCCCTTGGCAAAGACCGCGTCGACGGCATCATGGAAGACATCCGCGGTCCTGCCGGTCGCACCACGTGGGACAAGCTTGGCAACGTGAACGAAGAGATCCTCGCGGCGTTCTTGAAGAACGAGTACCCGCAGACCATCGCGCTCGTGCTTTCCAAAATTAAGGCCGACCACGCGGCACGCGTGCTTTCGGTGCTGCCAGAAGACATTTCCACCGAGGTCATCCTGCGCATGCTGGGCATGGAATCGGTGAAGAAAGAAGTACTCGACGGCGTAGAAAAAACGCTGCGCCTGGAGTTCATGAGCAACCTCGCCAAGACCCAGCGCCGCGATACGCACGAAATCATGGCCGACATCTTCAACAACTTCGACCGCAATACCGAGTCGAAGTTCATGGGCATCCTCGAGAACAAGAACACCGAGTCGGCGGAACGTATCCGCGCGCTCATGTTCACCTTCGAAGATCTCAAGAAGATCGATGCCAGCGGCGTTCAGGCACTGCTGCGTGGCGTACCGAAGGACAAGCTCGCCATCGCCATGAAAGGCGCCAGCGAGGCCATCAAGGAGCTCTTCTTCAAGAACATGTCCGAACGTGCGGCCAAACTGCTGCGCGAGGACATGGAAGCCATGGGACCTGTGCGCCTGAAAGACGTGGACGAGGCGCAAATGGCCATCGTGACCGTCGCCAAGGATCTCGCGGCCAAGGGCGAGATCGTCATCGCCGGCGATACGGCCGAAGATCAGCTGGTGTATTAACGCATGAGCGAAATGAAGTTACATCGCTTCGACAACCAGTTCCTGCGGGACTTCCGTTCGCCCATCGCGGTGAACACGGCAGCCATTGTGGAACAGGAGCAGGTCGTAGTCGCGCCGCCCCCGCCGGTCTTTGGTGAGGCCGACATGGAGCACGCCCGCGATGCCGCCAAGAAGATGGGCTACGCCGAAGGCTTCGAAGCAGGCATCGCCCAGGCGAACACCGAAGCGGTCGGCACGGCACGCGACCTTGCACACCACATAGCGCGCATCGAAGAACAGCTGGCGCGCCTTCTTGCGCAATACAATGAGCTCGTCACCCAGCAATCCGCTGAGATATCGGAACTGGTCCTCATGATCGCGCGCAAAGTCGCCGGCGACGCACTGGATGCCAACGCGAACCGTGCTGTCGCCGAACTGGTGAACCGCTGCCTGCCCGTCGTTTACGGCAAGCCCCGTGTCATGATCGACCTTGAACCCAACATGCTAGTGGCTGTGCAAGACA
>JBEIOT010000065.1:0-9220 GCA_040377415.1 Azospirillum sp.
ATCGTCATCGGCAAGGGCGGTTCGATGCTCAAATCCATCGGCGAAAAAGCGCGCGGCCAGATCGGCTACGCCATCGACAATACCTGCCACCTCAAGCTGTTCGTCAAAGTGCGTGAGGATTGGAAGGATAAGCCCGAAGCTTACCGCTATCTCGGGCTGGAGTTTTCCAACAAAGCATAGCATGCTGCGCGCATGCACCAATGGTCCGATGAAGCACTGATCCTCGCCGTCGACAAGTTCGGCGATTACGATGCGATCGTGCATTTGTTCACGCCGTCGCATGGGCTGGCGCGTGGCGTGGTGAAGCGCGGCTTCACCAGTAAACAACGCCCGGATATGCAACCCGCTACGCTCGTCGCCGCCAGCTGGAAAGCGCGGCTGGAGCAGCATATGGGCACAATCACGCTTGAGGCTAAGCACAGTTACGGCATGCGGGTGATGGCAGACCCGCTGAAGCTTGCCGCGGTGGGCAGTGCCATGAGTTTGCTCAAAGCCACGCTGGCCGAACATGACCCGCACCCGGAGCTTTACCATGCCGTGCATAACTTCCTGCAGCATGTGGCGGCGGGAAACGACAAACTGATCTGGCTTTCGGAGTATGTGCGACTGGAGCTTTCGTTGCTTGAGCTTGCGGGGTTCGGTCTGGACCTTACCGAATGTGCTTCGACCGGCAGTACGGACGAGTTGGTCTATGTGTCGCCCAAATCGGGCAGGGCGGTCTCGCGCCTCGCGGGCCAGCCTTACCATGAGCGCATGCTGGCGCTGCCGGGTTTCATGCGCGATGGGCAAGCAGCTGATTCACTTGATGAAATAGCGCAAGGGTTGGCCCTCACGGGCCAATTCCTTGAGACACGGTTGCTGCCCGAACTGCACCGCCATGCGCCGCCATTGCGCGGTCATTTTGCCGGATTGTTGCAAAGGCTAAGCAATTCCGCCGCTTAGGTCTTTATCCACGGGCCGCATTTTCACGCAACTGTCACATTCCTCGGGGCTGATTCTGGTAGGATACAAGCATGACCCAATCCTCTACCGACTCCCTGAAGGACCTTGATGCACGCATCGCAACGCTGCGCGCGCAAGGCAAAGATGTGTCGGCACTGGAGCAGAAGCGCGCTACTGATGCGGCAGCACTGAAAGCCCAGAGTGGTGACAATGTTGGTCTGGTCGACCCCCAGAATAAAGATCAGGCGGCTGCCGCTAAAGCTGGCCGCGACTTTGCCAATGGCGAAGGTGTTGTTGAAAAAGTGACCCAGACCGCCAGCGATGGTGTGTCGGCCATTGGCGATGCCATCGGCGGCCTGTTCGGCGGCGATGATGATGGCGACGCGGCCAAAGGCAAGAGCGGTAAATTCCGCTGGGGTAATACCATTGCCGGTGTTCTTGGCGTTGGTGGTGCATACCTGCTTTCAAGCATTTTCGGCGGTGGCTGGCTCGGCACGGTCATGTTCGCGCTGTTCGCCATTCCTGCCTTCATGATGGGTCGCAGCCAACTGGGCGGCACCTTGAGCCGCTGGTTCGGTGAAGCCCCCAGCCAAGATTCGCCCGCCAAGGGCAACGAAGTACAACTGGCGCAGTCGCAATCCGTATCGGGCGTGGCCAATGCCACCGTACCGCAAGTGCCGCAACAGCCGACCCCGCATCAGCAGCTGCAAGCGGATGTCATGGAAGTCGCCCAGAAATCGCAGATCGCGCGTGCTGCTATTCTCCAGCAAGCGCAAAGTGGTGAGCTTAACCCGCGCCGCGCCCAGACCCTGATGAATCAGGTTGGTCAGGCGCAGCAAATGGTCCAGCAGATGCAGGGTGTGGATATTAGCCGCCTTAGCCCTGAGCAACTGCGCGCCATTGACCGTGAATTCGGCCAGGCCGAAGCCGCGCTTGATCGTGCCATCAACACCAACCCCATCATCGCCGCGCAGATCCAGCAGAGCGTGGTGCAAGACACGCGTGCCATCCTAAGCCAACAAGCTCCCTCGAATGGTGCGCAATGGTTCCAGCCGTCGGCGGGTGTGGTAAACGACCAGCGTCCGGTGTTCGCCGGTTCGCCGCAGAACACCATCGGCGCGAAACTGACCCCTGAAGCACAGATGCAGCTGCAATCGGTGCGCCAGAGTGGCCAATATTACCAGTATCAGCCCGCCCAGCAGGGTGCCGCTGAACCCCAGCGTTTCTCGGGCCTGCCCGACCAGCAGGGCTTCGCGCTGCCCGACGCGTATATCCCGCGCTAATTTTCCTGACGAAATCCTTGCAAAACTGCCTGTAGCCGCTAGTTTGCCGCGCTTATGGCCACACCAGTACATAACGATATCCAGACCGTTTCGTTCAAGGACGCGCTCGGCGAGCGCTATTTGGCGTATGCGCTTTCGACCATTACTGCACGCTCGCTGCCCGATGTGCGCGACGGCTTGAAGCCGGTGCATCGCCGTTTGCTCTACGCCATGATGCAACTGCGCCTTGACCCCAAATCGGGTTATAAGAAATGCGCCCGCGTGGTGGGTGACGTGATCGGTAAATACCACCCGCATGGCGACACGGCTGTCTACGACACCATGGTGCGTTTGGCGCAAGAGTTCTCGGTGCGCTACATGCTAGTCGACGGGCAGGGAAACTTCGGCTCCATCGACGGTGATAACGCGGCTGCCATGCGTTATACCGAAGCCAAGCTGACCGATGCCGCCATGCTGCTGATGCAGGATATGGATTTCGATACGGTCGATTTCCGTCCGACCTACGATGGCTCCGAGACCGAGCCGGTCGTGATGCCGGCGGGTTATCCGAACCTGCTCGCCAACGGTGCCGAAGGCATTGCCGTGGGCATGGCCTGCGCCATTCCGCCGCACAACATCCTCGAGCTGTGCGATGCGCTGGTGCACCTCATTAAATACCAGAACAAAGAGAACGTGCAGGCGCGCATGCTCTCCGTCGAAAAGCTGATGGAGTTCGTACAGGGCCCGGATTTCCCGACCGGTGGCATCATCACCGAGTCGGCGTCGACCATACGCGATGCGTACATTAACGGTCGCGGTTCGCTGCGCGTGCGTGCGCGCTGGGTGAAAGAACCGCTGAGCCATGGTATGTATCAGGTGGTCATTACCGAAATTCCATTCCAGGTCGCCAAGTCCAAGCTCATTGAAAAGATCGCCGACCTTTTCCGCGACAAGAAACTGCCGCTACTGGCGAACATCCAGGACGAATCGACCGACACCGTGCGCATCGTGCTCGAGCCCAAGAGCAAGAACATCGCGCCGGAAGTGCTGATGGAATCGCTATTCCGCGTGACGGACCTTGAGACGCGCTACGCGCTGAACATGAACGTGCTGGGTGCCGATGGTATTCCGCGCGTGATGAACCTGTACGAGTTGCTGCAGGAATATTTGAATCACCGCCACGAAGTATTGCAGCGCAAGTCGCGCTTCCGCCTCGAGGCCATCAAGCGCCGCCTTGAGATCCTCGACGGTTTGCTGATCGCGTACCTGAACCTCGACAAGGTCATCAAGATCATCCGCACCGAAGATGAGCCGAAGCAAAAACTTATCGCGGCGTTCAAGCTGACCGACCTGCAGGCCGAATCCATCCTCAACATGCGCCTGCGCCAGTTGCGCAAGCTCGAGGAAATGCAGATCCGTGGCGAGCACAAGGAACTGAAAGCCGAACAGCGCGAACTGACCACGCTGCTGAAAGATGAAGACCTTCGCTGGGCGCACATTGCCGATGAAGTGAAAGCGGTGAAGAAACAATTCGCAGCGGATAAGAAACTCAGCACGCGCCGCACCGAACTTTCCGATGCACCGGCGATGGCGAACTTCTCGGTCGATGCATTCATCGAGAAAGAACCCATCACCGTCGTCGTGTCGCAACTCGGCTGGATCCGCGCCTTCAAGGGCCATTTCGATGAGCTGCCCGACCTGAAATTCAAAGAGGGCGATGGCCCGGCCTTCCAGCTGAAAGCCAAGACGACCGACAAGCTGCTGGTGTTCGCCACCGACGGTAAATTCTACACGCTGGCCTGCGATAAGTTGCCCAGCGCCAAAGGCCATGGCGAACCCGTGCGCCTGATGATCGACATGGGTGCTAAAGAAGAACTCGTCACGCTGATGATCGCCGACCCCGAGCGTAAGCTACTGGTGGCGAGCGATTCGGGCAAAGGCTTCATCGTCGAGGAAAAAGCCGTCATCGCTCAAACGCGCAGCGGCAAACAAATTTTGCAAGCGCCGGAAGGCAGCAAAGCATTGGTGTGCACCCCAGCGGAAGGGACGCACGTGGCCGTCATCGGTTCGGGCCGCAAGCTGCTGGTGTTCCCACTCGATCAGGTGCCGGTGATGCAGCGCGGGCAGGGCGTGCAGCTACAAAAATACAAAGGCGGCAAGCTTTCCGACGCCAAGGTCTTCACCATGAAAGAAGGCTTGAGCTGGACCATCGGCAGCAAAACCCGCACCGAGACCGACATGAAACCATGGCTCGGCCAGCGCGCCGGCCAAGGCAACCTGCCGCCTGTGGGCTTCCCCCGCAGCAACAAATTCGGCGACGGCGAATAGCTCGTTGTTAGCTTACGACTCGTGAAGCCGGGAACTTGAGCGTCACTACGGTGGTGCGGTCGGGCAGGGTCTTCATTTCCAGCGTGCCCTGATGCATGGCCACTAGCAGACGAGCCAGTGCCAGTTCCAACCCATGTTTGCTGCGGTTAGCGAAAGACAGTTCACCTAGTGGCGATTTGCTCTTTGATCCCGAATCGGCGATGTAGCTGAAATTGACGTTCAATTCCTGCGAGCGCATGACCGCATTCACGCGGATCGCGTCGCCTGCTTCGAGGTGGCGCGCGCTGGCGTTGAGGATGTTCAGGATCATTTGCTTCAGGCGCAGCTCGTCGCCACGCAGGCGGGGCAGGCCCGCGGGCACATCCGTCTGCACGTCGACACCGTTCGGGTTCTTCTCGCGGAAGATGCGCGTGGTCTTTTGCAGGATGAAGTTGAGGTCGACCTCGGTCTCGCTCAGCGCCAGCAGGCCGGTCTCGGCTTCGCTGATGGCTTTCATGTCGCCAAGCATGGCGTGCAGCTGCTGCGCGTGGTCGTAGACCTCATTGGCGTGGGCGATGTATTTGGCGTTGGCGAGCGGGCCAAAATGCTGGTCCTTCACGGTTTCGATCTGCTCGAGAATGACTTCGACCGGCTCGGTGAGTTCCTGACCCACGAATGCAAAGAATTCTGCTTTCACCTGGTTGGTCAGCGTCGCCGCTTCTTTGATGCGGTTGAGATCAGCGTTCTTCAAACGCAGTTCGGATTCCACGCGGCGGCGTTCTTCGATGTAATCGTAGAGGCGTTTGATTTCGTAGCTCAGCTGCTCGATCTCAAGCGGTCCGCGCGTGCCTTCATGGTCGAAGCGTTCGCCGCGGACGATGCTCGCTGCGTCATGCGTCAAACGCATCACGGGTTGAATGATGCGTTTGCGCACGGTCCACAATACGAACAGCAGGAATAGCGCGATGACGGTGAGCTGGAACAGGCGTGGCAGCAACATGTTCAAGATCGATTGCTGGCTTTGCGCCGCATCCAGCCCCAGGAAAATAAGGAACGGGTATTGGCTGGAGCGTTCGTAATAGGCAAAAATTTTCTTATCGTTCCAGAACGCACCGCGTGAATACACGCCGTTGATCTTTTTGCTGAAGTCGATGGTGCTGAGCTTCTTCACATCGAAGGTCTGGTTGAAGAAAGACTCAGCCTCGGGCGTTTGCGTCAGCAGTGTGAGGGCAAGATTGGTGATGGCAAAATGCGTGCCCGAATCGCGCAGCACGCGGCCGATATCGCCGGTGAGTTTTTCGATATCGAGCGCGATCATCACGGAACCGGCGTAGGTACCATTCCTATCGGTCAGGCCAAGTGATAGCGGCAGGACCATTTTTTGCGACAGGCGGCCCATGATGGGGCGGCCGATATGGACCTTCCAAGGCTCGGCGATGGATTTCTTGATGTAGTCGCGATCGGAGACGCCGATCGGTTCTTTCAGCACGCCAAGATTGCTGGAGATGGTGAGGTATTGGGTGTTGTCGACCCAGCTGAACACGCCGCGCTTTGGGCCTTCTGTTTTGGCGAACGAGAAGAACAGCTGTGCAATGGCTTCGGGCTCATCGAGCCCCGTCGCCTGGATCTGGCGGCCGAGCGATTCGAGAATATAGCTGGCGGTCTCCGTTTCCACGATCAGTGAGCGGTCGATGCGCAGTGCGTCGTTCTCGAGCTGGCGGCTGACGGTTTCGGCGTGGGTATCGAGCGTTTCTACCGTGACCCAGGCCGAGACCAGCACAAGGATCACGACGATGAACAGCGATAGCAGCGTAAAGTCGCGACTAAGGGAAGCTTGGGTGCGGATACTCAGCATGCCGGCCTTTATACTGAAATTCTCAAGGGTAAGCGACTAATTTTTAGGCGCTATGCGCGTGCTCGGGCGCTTGGGTGGCCACGCGCGCCTGTGCCTGCACGGCGCTTACCTGTGCGCTGGGGGTGGCGAGGTCGTCGCTCTTAACTTCAGCCTTAGGCACAGATTGCTCCACAGCTACTGGATTTTTGCGCGTTGTGTTGTACTGCTCTTCCTCGAATTTATGGCGCTGATCGAATAGCGGCGCAAAAACTCGCGTGAAGATATACAGCGCTCCGCTAGTGAGCACGGTATACATGCCATCGGCGACCGCGTCATGGCCTAAGCGGCTTGTAAGGGTGTCGGTGTTGGGTGCTCCCGGAATAGTGCTGAGTTCATGAGGATGTGCTGCTTGCGCGTTGCTGATGCGCTCAAGCATTTTTGGATCGCTAGTAAGCTTGCGACCCAGTGAACGACCAAAACGGGTCGAAGTCTTTTCAATATTATTGCCAATCAGTTGCGCCGATGCATAGGTCACAATGAATGATGTGAGGCGTGATGCAAAAACTGAACTCCAGGTCTGCTTCGGAGCGTGGCGAATATCTTCATGCGCCGCTCGGATCGTTGGGTCGCTCTCGATCTTTTCTTTGCCATAGATCTGCTCGTCGTATTTCTTGACGATCTCGTATTTGTGGTCTTCGCGCCATTTGATTGGAAGAACAGAAACCAGAGTGCCACCCGTGAATAGCGAACTGATGTTCGCGTATTTGCGTACGGAAGGAGCGATTTCTGCTGCATCTTTGCCTTTGAATGACGCAATCGCGCGGGTAAGTCCTTGCACGCCTTTTTCATAAGTGGGCGCGAAGAATTTACTATCGCGCAACGCCCAGCTAGCGAATAACGAGAACGTCCACACGCCAACGTAGCCCATGCCAAAGTAGGTGGTAACGTTGAATTTCTTTTCGCCGCGCGTACGATTCTGGAATCCTTCGCGCACATAATTATGCTTGCGATCTTCGTCGTTAACGGGCTCGCTTGGAATAGGGGAATCCTTGACCGGCGGCGACACGCCGCTGGTCTCGAAACTATTGGAAATGTGGTTCGTATTCGTCAAAATAGTGCTTTCTCCAGTGTTTAATCTATCACAGCTAAGTGACGAGTTTTATGAAGCTTTCATGAAGGTCGCAAGCATGATTTTGTGAAATATATTTTATCACAATTAATTATTGTGAATACTGGGTCGGCATTTCATCAAACTGTCACACAGGGGAGTGGCCTCGCGCGGTAGAATAACGATGAAATTCTATCTCTAATGAGGATCGCATGAGCCATCACCATTCCCACGCTGAAGCACCCCATGAAGCTGCAGCCCGCGCGCCAGTGGCCGCACCTGAGGCCGATGCCGTGCACGGAGCGCGCCCCGAGCCGCGCGCCCCGGAATCAGACCTAGCTGCGCATCATGAAGCGGCGCTGGTGCCGCCCGAGACGCCGATCGTGAAGCCGCCGATTCAGTCGGTGCTGCCGCCTGCAGCCAATGACGTAAAAGAACTTAAGCCGGTCGATGAAGCATTGCGTGTTAAAGCCGAGCAGAAACTGGCCGATTATATTGGCACCGTCGACGCTAAGAACCAGCCACGCATTCATGCCTCGCTTACCGAAGGTCTGGTGCTGACGTTGAAAGAGAACATCAACCATCAGCATGATGGGTTGGAACTGTGCTTCCAAGGACCCGCGCTCACTACGGGCAGTGGCTTGTTCGCTGAGCAGATCATCGCTGCGTTGAAAGAGCACCCAGTATTCGCGCCGCTGTTCAATGATGAAAAAACACGTCCGCATTTCGTGAAGCCGACCGAGGCTGGCAAGGAAGATATGCTGCATGTGCATGTCAACAACCTGACCGCTGAGCAGTTCATCTCATTGGTGAATAACATTGCCAACGATGTGCCGATGCCCAAACCGGAACATGAAAAGGTGATGGAGAAGGCGACTGGCACCGCCATTGCGGCGCAGAAAAAAGAACATGCGAACGAGAACCCGCTGCCGATGGTGCAGGGGCCGGTCGCTGCGCTCGACAAAGGTTTGGCGCATGAGAATGATAACGAACTCGCAGCACAAGGAATCGCACGCTAAGTGGCACTCGTCCCCGACAGCACCAGTCTTTCGCTCGGCGTGAACAACACGCTGGCTAAGGCCACGCGCGCGATCAGCAGTTTCCTGTCGCCGCAGCCGCATTCGGCGGAATATGCGCTGATGAACGCGCCGCTGCGCGATGCGCGCCTTGCGCCGCAAGTGCCGATGGATAATGCCGCGTTGGATGTGGGTTTGCTGGCACAACTTTCCAACATTGGTATGAAACGCGCCAAACAGGTGACTGCTGCTTCGCACCCGGAACTGATGCGCGCGTGGAACGCGATGAGCCAGCGTGCTGGCATGGAGACCGTACCGCAGCTCATCATCGCGGAAAGCGATACGCTGAATGCGCTGACCATCTCGCCGCAAGAAGTGGTCATCACCACCGGTCTGCTGAAAATTCTCGATCTGCGTGAGACCTGTGCCGTGCTGGGCCACGAGCTTGGGCATGCTACGAGCGAACACGTAAAGCCGCGTGTGATGTGGATGGGCGCGCTTGGTGCACTGGGCGGGTTTGTTGGTAACGAATTCGGCCGCCAGGGCGGCGCCAACACGCTGATGCACAAGATCGGCACGAAGCTACCGTTCATGGAGACACTGCGCGGTGTGATCTATCCGAAAGTATATGCAAACAAAGCCTCCTCGCTGATCGGCTATTCGGCCTACATTGCGGCGGGTGCTGGTTTGGGTGCTGTGGTGGCGCGAAATATCAGCGTGCGCCCGACCGAGAATGATGCCGACGCCAAAG
>JBEIOT010000080.1:0-8274 GCA_040377415.1 Azospirillum sp.
CTGCTGTTCGATGCCACGCAACGCATGCTGGCGCGTTGACAGCACTAAAACGGCGGCGTAGACCCGAAGCCTTAAATTCCCACACCGAGGATTCCATGACCAAACCAGCCGCTACCCCCGCCAATCCCTGTTTCTCATCGGGCCCTTGCGCCAAGCGCCCCGGCTGGTCTTTAGATGGCTTAAGCGATGCCTATCTGGGCCGCTCGCACCGTGCCAAAGGCGGCAAGGCGAAGCTCAAAGAGGTCATCGACCGCTCGCGCGCCATCCTCAATATCCCGGATGATTACGTGCTGGGCATCGTGCCCGCATCCGACACTGGTGCTATCGAAATGGCCATGTGGTCGATGCTTGGCGAACGTGGGGTCGATGTGCTGCACTGGGAAAGCTTCGGCAAGACATGGTACAGCGACATCAAGAAACAACTGAAACTCACCGACGTGCGCGAGTTCAAGGCCGACTACGGCAGCATCCCCGACCTGTCGCTCGTCGACTGGAAACGCGACGTGGTGTTCACCTGGAACGGCACCACCTCCGGCGTGCGCGTGCCGAATGCCGACTGGATTTCCGACGCGCGCGAAGGCCTCGCCATTTGCGACGCCACCAGCGCCACCTTCGCCATGAGCGTCCCGTTCAACAAGCTCGATGTGGTGACATGGAGCTGGCAAAAAGTGTTGGGTGGCGAAGCCGCCCACGGCATGATCGCGCTAAGCCCGCGCGCCATCGCCCGCCTGCAAAGCTACACCCCCGCATGGCCGATGCCGAAAATTTTCCAGATGACCAAGGACAGCAAACTCATCGACGGTATCTTCGTCGGTGAGACCATCAACACGCCGAGCATGCTGGCGGTCGAGGACGCCATCGACGGCCTGAAATGGGCCGAATCCATCGGCGGCCTGCAAGCCCTCATCTCGCGTTCGGAAAGCAACCTGCATGTGCTCACCGAATGGGTACGCCAAAGCAGCTGGATCGATTTCCTGTGCGAAGACCCGGCCACGCGTTCCTGCACCAGCATCACCTTCAAAATTACCGACAGCTGGTACACCGGCCAAAGCGCCGAAGCGCAAGCCAAGATCGCCAAGGACCTCGTAACGCTGCTCGATAAAGAAGGCGCTGCCTTCGACATCGGCGCCTATCGCGATGCACCGGCAGGCCTGCGCATTTGGGGCGGCGCCACCGTCGAATCCAGCGACCTGCGCGCGCTGCTGCCGTGGCTCGACTGGGCATGGGGCGAGATCAAACAAAGCCAAGCCAAGGCGGCGTAATGCGCAATCCAATGGCCGCATTGCTAATGATCTGTGCCGCCTCCGCGGCATGGGCATTATCACCTCATCGCCCGCTGCCATCCGATGACGCAGCGAAAATCTCCTGCGCTCTCGGCGAGTGGACGGGCGTGGTCGATAAAGACACGAAATCCCACATGCCTAATTGCCCCGACGACGCCCGCGACCTGGTGGATCGGGCATTGAACTGCCAGCACTGGACGGGCGAGGAGCCCTATGACGAAGCGCGCGGGCACGAGATCGAAACCGCCCTTACCGAATTGAAATGCGACGTGCTCTCTCTCGATTACGACCACTTATTGAGAAAATACGCCAAGCGCCGCGATGTGTTGGCGACCCTAGAAGCGGCCGATCGCGAATATAGTTTGGAATTCTAGATGATCCGCACTCTCACGTTGCTATGCGTCACCCTGATCGCAAGCGCCTGCACCTTGGAATCACGCCAAAGCCGTATCTGCTACGAGACCCAGCCCTACGATTATTCGAACCTGCCGGTGGTCGGAAAGGGTGTACAGGCACCTTCCGTGCCGACCTTCGCCAATTGTCCCGCCGCGGTCACCGATGTGCTGGCACGCGAGCGGCGCTGCGATTGGTGGTATGGCGAACGCAAATCGCTACAAACCCAAAGCATGCTGAACCATTACCGCTGCGACAGTATCGACGATGAGATCGGGCGCATCAAACAGCAATACCAGCACGATCCCGTCATCCAGCGCGTGTTGGACAACGCAAGCATCGACACCGTGATCTAGTGGGCGCGGCCTTGACCGCTTTTGAATGCTTCGCGATCGGCGATGATCTGCGTGACAGTGAGAATGCTTTCACGCACACGCTCGATCAATTGATGGTCGAGATACGTATCTTTTCCCGCTTCGTACTCGGCTTCGGCGATGAATCCCGCCATGCCAATGATCGTTTCACGGGCGAAAGCCTCCGGCTTCATCAGCGCTTTCTGGCGTTGTTCGCGGTTCTCGTTCGAGCTTGAGACAAGTTTGATGTAGCCTTTGATGGCCGGCATGATTTCTGGGCGATACTGCACGATCTCTACGATCCTGTTCACGCGATCTTCGATCCATGCAGATTTTTCTTTGTCCATGCCGTTTATCCTCGGTTCTTTCCTACCTGATCCCAACCACCAGCTTCCAGCGCATCGACCGCGTCGCACAGGCGTTTTCCCAATTCGCGAGTGGGCGTAGGCTTTTTGAGCTCGAGCTCGCGCCGCGCCAGCCACATACTGGCGGTCGTGATCAATCCCTCCAGCGCCTCGGCGAACGGAATCGACATCTGGCTTAGATCCTTGCGGTTATATTCCATGAACTCATGGATCTGTGCGCTGGATAGCGCGCCTTGAATCGCCAATGCCCGGGTTTCTACCTGTTCGTCTGGAATGTTATGCATAGTGGCCGAGCCTGCGCTTGATTTGTTGGGGGTGTCGCTTTAAGCATCCTACACCCATTTTATGAAAATCTCGTGAAGGTCCATTCCATGCCCAAAGTCCTTATTTCCGACAAACTTAGCCCCCAAGCGGTCGATATCTTCAAATCCCGCGGTATCGAGGTGGACCTGAAAACGGGCTTGTCCGAAGAGGAACTCATCAAGATCATCGGCGAGTATGATGGCCTAGCCATCCGCTCGGCCACCAAGGTCACGCCGAAATTGCTCGAGCACGCCACGAAGTTGAAAGTCGTTGGCCGCGCCGGTATCGGGGTCGATAACGTGGACGTGAAAGCCGCCACCGCACGCGGCGTCATCGTCATGAACACACCGTTCGGTAACTCGGTGACCACCGCCGAACACACCATCTCGCTGATGATGGCGCTCGCGCGCCAGATCCCTTCGGCCAACCAAAGCACGCACGAAGGCAAGTGGGAGAAGAACAAATACATGGGCGTCGAAATGGCCGGCAAAACGCTGGGCCTCATCGGCTGCGGCAACATCGGTTCCATCGTTGCCGATCGCGCGCAAGGCCTGAAAATGAAAGTCATCGCGTTCGATCCGTTCCTCTCCGCCGATCGCGCCGCCGCCATCAATGTCGAGAAAGTGGAACTCGAAGACATCTACAAGCGCGCCGATTTCATTTCGCTGCACACGCCGCTGACCGACACCACGCGTCACCTGCTCAACAAAGACACGCTGGGCAAATGCAAGAAAGGTGTGCGCATCATTAACTGCGCGCGCGGTGGCCTTGTGGTCGAGAAAGACCTCAAGGAAGCCATTGAAGCTGGCCATGTAGCCGGTGCCGCGTTCGATGTGTTCGAGGAAGAACCCGCAAAGACCAATCCGCTGTTCGGTATGGAGCAGGTGGTGGCCACGCCGCACCTGGGCGCTAGCACCAACGAAGCGCAAGAGAACGTCGCCGTGCAGGTGGCCGAGCAGATGGCCGAATATCTCACCGTCGGCACCGTCACCAACGCGCTGAACATGCCGAGCGTTTCAGCCGAAGATGCGGCGAAACTGAAACCCTACATCGAACTCGCAGCACGCCTCGGCGGTTTCGCGGGCCAAATGGTGAAGGGCGGCTTGAGCAAGATTTCCATCGAATTCGAAGGCAAAGTGACCGAGCTGAATACCAAGCCGCTCGCTGCTGCCGCGCTCAACGGCCTGCTCAGCCCGCTAATGGAAGGCGTGAACATGGTGAACGCACCCGTCGTCGCCAAAGAGCGCAATATCGACGTGAGCGAAGTGCGCCACGAACGTACTGCACACTACAAAACGCTCCTGCGCATCAACGCTGTTTATGATGGCGGCAGCTTCAGCATTAGCGGCACCTTGTTCGGCGATAAGCCGCGCATCGTTGCGGTGGGTGATGTGGCGCTCGAAGCCTCCATCGGCAACCGCATGCTGGTCATCGCCAACGAAGATAAGCCGGGTTTGATCGGCGGCGTAGGCCAATTGCTGGGCGACGCGAAGGTCAACATCGCCAACTTCCACCTTGGCCGGAATGCCGCAGCGACCAGTGCCGTAGCTCTGATTGAAGTGGACCAGGCGGTAAGCAAGGATGTTCTTGATAAAATCGAGAAACTTCCGAGTGTTAAGGAAGTTCGATCGGTCGTCTTCGCCTAAAGGCTGAAATCCAAATGTGACATAAATGTTTCACGTGAAACATTTATGTAACTATCATGCCCCCTCTGCAGGATCATCACTTCCCGTATGACCACGCGTGGCGCAGGTTAGCGGCAGAAGGCGCAAAGCCTCAGGCACTCCACGTTCAAAAAATCCAAAAACGGCCCGCGCCGTTAAGTAACCCTTAACACCTGTCTGGTAGGTTCAAGCCAACAGGAGATCGAATATGCACATGGCAAACATCAATAAGAAAACCATCAGCCGCCGCCCGGTAAAGTACGCTGCCTTGTCATCAGGCACCGTGAGCTCCGTTTGGTACGACGAAGACCAAGCCGCGACTTCCGCTGGCAAGCGTCGCAATCACATTATGCTGAAGCGTGAAAAGGCCGAGAAACCGGCTACCCCGTTCTACGACGCGTAGGCGTCGCACATCTTATTTCCCTAAGCTGCAATATTGTTGCCGGTGCGTTTCCACCGCAGCCATCGCATGCTGTAGATCTTCAATGCGCGATGCAGGGAAGGGGAACGAAAGCACCATGTCGCCTTGCGTGCGCTGATATTTCTGCTGCTCGCAACGCACTTCCTGCCCATGACCGGCAGGCATGACCTCATCGAAACGTTCAAGCTCTTTGCGTACCCAATCATCCGCCATCCATGTCTCTCGGCAAGCGATGGGCATCTCGTCGAATCCCGCGACCTTGAAAATACTGGCCAGCTCGTTTTGCAGCGAACGTAAGTCTTGCGGAACGGGGTGCTTACCCGCACCTCCCTGCAAGCGAACAGTGTAATAAACGGTGTCCGGCAACGCGATGTTCGCGCGCAGGCGCGGCTCGTTCATGCCTAAGGGCGTCTCGAACAGATCATTGTTTCGCAAATAACGGCTGGCGCACCCGCCCGACTGGAAAATATTCTGCGGCACGTGATCGAGTACCGCCTGCTTTTTCAAAAAAGTGCAGAAGGCGTTATGATCGGTGGGGCGTGTAACTGGTGCATGCATATGCACGGATTGTATCCACGTAATATGACAGCATGATGACAGGAACGGCTTTAAATCGCCGCTTTAGTCCATCCGCTGGCCGCCGTTGAGCGATAATGCCTCGCCGGTAATGAAGCCTGCTTCATCGGCCGCCAGGAAGCACACCGCACGGGCGATCTCGCTGGGCTGACCCAGGCGACCCACCGGAATACGCGCGATAATTTTTTCCAGCACCGTCGGCGGCACGGCTTTCACCATGTCGGTTTCGATGTAACCGGGCGCAATGGCGTTCACGGTGATACCCTTGTTGGCCGATTCACGCGCCAGTGCGCGGGTGAAGCCGATGACGCCAGCTTTCGCCGCCGAATAGTTCGCCTGACCGGCTTGGCCCAGCTGGCCATTCACCGAGCTGATGCTGATGATGCGGCCATAACCACGCGCACGCATGCCTTCGATGACCGCGCGGCTCATGTTGAACAGCGAGTTCAAGTTGGTCTGAATGACTTCGTTCCAGCTTTCCTCGCCCATTTTGTGCAAGAAGCCGTCGCGCGTGATGCCCGCGTTGTTGATGAGGATATCGACCGAACCGTGGTCCGCTTCAATTTTCTTCACCGCTTCCGAGCACGAGTCGAAGCTCGATACGTCGAATTTAATGACCGCAATGCCGGTCTGTTTTTTGAAGGCAGCAGCTGCTTCGTCGTTACCAAAATAAGTGGCGACCACTTTGGCGCCTGCTTTTTTAAGGTCGGTGGCAATGGATGCGCCGATGCCGCGCGTGCCACCGGTAACGACCGCAACACGGCCCTTCAAGCTTTCACCTTTGCTCATTACGCTGCCTCCACGCACATGGCGATGCCCATGCCGCCGCCGATGCACAACGTGGCGAGGCCCTTCTTGCCGCCGCTGCGTTTCATTTCGTGCAGCAGCGTGGTGAGCACGCGTGCGCCCGATGCGCCGATGGGGTGACCGATGGCGATGGCGCCACCGTTGACGTTCACTTTGCTTTCGTCCCAACCCATTTCCTTGTTCACCGAAATGGCTTGCGCCGCGAAGGCTTCGTTAGCTTCGATGAGGTCGAGGTCCTTGGTGGTCCAACCCGCTTTTTCCAGCGCTTTCTTCGACGCGGGGATGGGGCCAGTGCCCATGATCTTGGGGTCAACGCCGGCGGTCGCCCATGATTTGATAACGGCGAGGGGTTTCAAACCACGCTTCTCGGCTTCGCCACGGCTCATCAGCAATACCGCTGCTGCGCCGTCGTTGATACCGCTGGCATTGCCGGCGGTCACGGTGCCGTCGGGCTTGAAGGCAGGGCGTAGTTTGCTGAGCACTTCGGCGGTGCTTTCAGCGCGAATGAACTCGTCCTTATCGATCACCACATCGCCTTTTTTGTTCTTGATGGTGATGGGGATGATCTCGGCGGCGAATTTGCCAGCGGCTTGTGCGCTCGCGGCTTTTTTCTGCGAGTTGGCAGCAAATGCATCCTGCGCTTCACGCGTAATTTGGAACTGCTCGGCGATGTTCTCGGCTGTGATGCCCATGTGGTAGTTATTGAACGCGTCCCACAGGCCGTCGACGATCATGCTGTCCTGCATTTTCGCGTCACCCATTTTGGTGCCGTTGCGCAGCTGCATGGTGTGCGGCGCCTGGCTCATGCTTTCCTGGCCACCGGCGATGACGATGGTCGCATCGCCGCTGCGGATGGATTTCATGCCTTCGGCCACGGCGCGCAGGCCCGAGCCGCACACTTGGTTGATGGTCATGGCCGTGGCTTCTTGTGCCACGCCAGCATTCACTGCTGCCTGGCGTGCCGGGTTCTGGCCAACGCTGGCCGTGAGCACCTGGCCCATGATGACCTCGTTCACATCGCCAGCAGCGAGCTTGTTGCGGGCTATGAGGGTCTTGATGACCTCGGCACCCAGCTGGGCACCGGTGAGGGTGGAAAGACCGCCACTAAAGTTGCCTACAGCGGTGCGGGCGGCGTCTACGATCACGATGTCGTTCTTATCGGCCATTTTTCTTCTCCTGAGTGCGAATTCGAGGGTTATGTAAGTGGCTTGATCGCGCTTGTAAAGTTGCGATGCTGCAATGCTGCGTTGCACAACGGGGCTTTCACGAAACTTTCATATTCAAAGCGGCCTATCTGGGGTAGGTTTGCAGCATGTTGAACGCCAGAAAGAACTAGCTATGCCCAACACCGAAAAGAAGCCGACCCAGAAAGAAAAACATTCGCAGTGCGAAAGCGAACTGGTGGTTCAAAAAGGCCAGCTGCAGGATGCAAAGGACGCCTACAATAAGCAGGTGGCCTACGAAGCAGCACACCCGATCAAAGCCTTCTTCTCGAGCATCATTTATTCGGATTCCAAAGACCTGGCCCGCGTCGTGGATCAGGAAGCACAGGATGTACTGGATAAGAAAATGGAATGCGGTGCGCGCGGCGTGATCGCGGACCCGGGCAAAGCCCTCAAGCGCCTGCTGCGCGGTGGCCGCGACTAGAACTTCGCGTTCAGCCACGCAGCCACCGGCTGCCACATTTCTTCCTTCGCCCGTTTTCCCACCACCATGCTGACATGTCCCGCGTTAGGCGTAATCACGTCGCAGCGCGGGATTTCTTTGGTGAGGGGCAGGGCGCAACCGGCGGGTACGATAAGGTCGTTCTGCGGAATGACGGAAAGCACAGGGCACTGGATGCTGCCGGGCTCGATCCAGCGGCGGCCGACTTTCCATTGATGCGTCGCCAGCACATTGCCATGTGGCCAATCGACGAAACATTCCTCGGCAACTTTCTGCGCGAGGGGGACGCCGTCATTCACCCAATGCTCGAGCGCAAGGAACTGTTTTTTCGCGGCATCATCGAGCGTGGGGAAGCGCGAATATTTCTCCTGCACGCGCCATGGGTCGATGAGGTGGAACACGGTCTGCGTCACCACCGGCGGCACGGGGTTCATGAGCGTGATC
>JBEIOT010000169.1:0-4223 GCA_040377415.1 Azospirillum sp.
ATTGCCGAGGCCCAGTTTTGCTCAGTTTCTATGGCCTTGAAAGCTCGGGAATTTTGGCGTAATCCAAGCCTTCATTCATTCCCTTTGTAGAAGGTTCCTATGCGCCGTTTGCTTCTCGCTTTGACTGTGACCACCGCTTTGGCCGGTGCGGCCTATGCTGCCGACGATTACGTGCTGATGAAAGTGAATAACCAGGATGTGACCAAAAGCGAGGTGGATCGCATGTGGGCGGGCCTGTTCCCACCCGGCCAGGCGCCCGACCTTTCGGCCATGCAGCCCGATATGCGCGAAAAGATCCTGCGCGGCATTATGACCGAGCGTCTGATGCTCGATGCGGCATTGAAGCAAGGTGTCGACAAATCAGAATCGGTGAAGAACGAGCTGGAAGAAGTGAAGCGCAAGATCGTGGTGCGCCATTTCATCGAAGCCAAAACGCCGGAAATTTCGGATGCTCAGCTGAAGGCGGATTACGACGCACTCGTGCTTAAGCTGCGTAGCGAGAAAGAAGTGAGCGCACGTCATATTCTCGTCGAAACGGAGGCCGAGGCCAAAGAAGTGAAGGCCAAGATCGACGGCGGTAAGAAGTTCGAGGACGTAGCTCGTGAATACAGCAAGGACCCGGGCAGCGCCAAACAAGGCGGGGATCTGGGCTATTTCACCAAAGATAAGATGGTGCCCGCTTTTGCTAATGCTGCGTTTGCCATGAAAAAGGGTCAGGTTTCGGCGCCGGTGAAATCGAACTTCGGTTTCCATGTCATCAAGGTCGAGGATATTCGCCCCATCACCATTCCCACCTTCAACGAGGTGAAAGAGACCCTGCGCGGAGCCGCACAGGAGAAGAAGCTCGAGGAGTATATCCGTGGCCTGGTTCGCGACGCGAAAGTGACCGTGTACAACGAAAAAGGCGACGAGCAGCCCTTCACCAAAGAGATGGCGCCGGTGAAAGCCGCCCCGGCTAAAAAGCCGTAATGGGTAAGCTTACGACCTCGCCGCTGGCGCCTGCCAGCACACCGGCTTTGCCGCCTATCGCGGGGGTGAAGCTGGGTTCGGCAGAAGCCAATATCCGTTACAAAGGCCGCACCGATCTGCTGCTGGTGGAGCTTGCTGAGGGCACCACGGTAGCGGGAGTGTTCACCAAATCCAAAGCGCCCAGCGCACCCATCGATTGGTGCCGTGTCAGCTTGCCACATGGTAAAGCACGTGCGCTGGTGGTGAACAGCGGTAACGCTAATGCCTTTACGGGGCGGCGAGGCGCCGCAGCCGTTAACGGTACCGCGCAAGCGGTGAAAAAACGTATCAACTGCAAAGATGATGAGATCTACCTCGCATCCACCGGTGTGATTGGCGAGCCATTACCTTTTGAGAAGATCGAAGCAGCGCTGCCGAATTTACAATTAGGTGACGATTGGAACGGGGCTGCTTCTGCCATCATGACCACCGATACCTTCCCCAAAGCCGCGACGCGCAGCGTGATGGTCGATGGTAAAACCGTGACCATTAATGGCATCGCCAAAGGCTCGGGCATGATCGCGCCGGACATGGCGACCATGTTGGGGTTCATCTTCACCGATGCGATGGTGGAGCAAAAATTGCTGCAGCAAATGCTGCAGCAATCGAACCAGAAAAGCTTCAACGCCATTACAGTCGACGGCGATACCAGCACCAGCGATTGCGCACTGCTTTTCGCAACGGGTGCATCGGGCGTGGCCATTACCGAGGCGAACAAAAAAGAATTTGCTGCAGCCCTGGATTCGCTACTCATTGAGCTGGCGCAACTCATCGTGAAAGACGGCGAGGGCGCGCAGAAGTTTATCACCGTTAAGGTCAAGGGTGCTGAATCCAATGAAGCCGCGCATCGCATTGGCCTTTCCATCGGCAACTCGCCGTTGGTGAAGACCGCCATCGCGGGGGAAGACGCGAACTGGGGCCGCATCGTGATGGCTGTCGGTAAAGCCGGTGAGAAGGCGGATCGCGATACGTTGAGCGTGGCGATCGGTGGCGTGGTCATCGCCAAAGATGGCGAGCGGGTGGAAGGTTATGATGAAGCACCGGTCGTGGCGCACATGAGAACACGCGATATCACCATCGAGGTCGACCTGCGAATTGGTAAGGGTGAAGCGACCATCTGGACCTGCGACCTTACGCATGGCTACATCGATATCAACGCGGATTACCGTTCGTGAAGACGGTGCTCGTCAGTGCTGTCGCCATGGTCGATGCCGACGGGCGCGTGCTGCTGAACCAGCGGCCCGAGGGCAAGCATTTGGCGGGCATGTGGGAATATCCCGGCGGCAAGGTCGAGTCGGGTGAAACGCCCGAAGCGGCACTCATCCGCGAGATCCGCGAGGAGCTGGGTGTGGAGCTTTGCACGACGTGCTTTGCGCCGCTAGGTTTTGTGAGCCACCAATATGAGAACTTCAACCTGCTGATGCTGCTGTATGTGGCGCATCGCTGGGATGGCATCCCGCAATCGCGCGAGAACCAGGCGTTGACGTGGAAACGCCCGAGCGAGATGCGCAGCATGCCGATGCCGCCGGCCGATGTGCCCCTTATCCATGTACTCGAAGAGTATTTGAACTCGCGCGGTCGCGCTTAGTTCTTCAACGCATCCATAAAGTTCACTTTACCGCTGCCGCGCTTGGCGGGTTGCTGCTGATTAGGTGCAGGTTTCCATGCGGTCAGGGTAATGATCTCGGCAGTGGCGAGGATGCGACCTTCGCCGTCATTATGTTGCGCAGCATAACGCTCGGCGGCCTGCACAAAAAACGCGCGTGGGGTGAAGTTCTTGCGTCGGTCGGTGAGCATGTTTGCTTCGCCCGCGCCGCGCAGATCGTCCATCAGTGCGAACAGGGTGGAGTAGGTGACGGGCAGGGTGGTGCTGTCGGTCACGGGCAGGGCAAAGCCTGCGCGGCTTAGCAAATTGCCAGCTTCACGGACTTCGATGAAGGGCGCAACGCGCGGTGAAACGCCACCGCTTAAGGCGATCTCGGTTTGCGCCAGCACCTGGCGCAGCTCACCTAATGTTTCGGCGCCGGGCAGGGTGGCGAGGAAAAGGCCATCGGGTTTCAGCGCGCGGCGTGCTTGCACAAAGATGCCTGGTAGATCGTTGATGGTATGCAAACTGAGGTTACTGATGATGGCGTCGACGCTGTCGTCGGCAAGGCCCAGCGTTTCGCTCTGTATTTCCAAGGTGCGCACTTCGTGCGTGCCCTCGCGGCTGGTCAGCAGGTGCGTGAGGTGCGGCGTGCGCGGGTTCAGTTCCACGATGGTGGGTAAGCGGTGCGTGATGGCATCCAGCGATTCGCCGATCATGGCAGCGCTTTCTTGCCACAGGAAATCATGGTCGGCCAAACGCGCGGCACGGCGCGCAACATGCTTGCGCCTTGCTGCACTATCGAACAAAATGGGGGCCGAGGATTCCATGCAACGAGCTTTTAGCGCAGGTGCCGCATGCTGACCAGCCCCCGTTTTGAACGCGTGGCGGCGATGAGCGGCTGGCTGCTGGATGTCGCTTTTCCGCCAAGCTGCCCGGCCTGCCATGCGGGCGTGAGCGCGCAGGACAATTTTTGCGCGGATTGCTTTGCTGCATTGAAGCAGATTAGCTTGCCGCAATGCGCGTGCTGCGGCATTCCGTTTGCGTTCGATAGTGGGGCTGATGCGCAATGCCCAGAATGTCTGGCAGAGCCGCCAAGCTTTGATTCGGCCCGTGCGCCCTTGGTTTATGATGCGATCAGCGCACCGCTGATCCGCGGCCTAAAATTCCATGACCGCTACACCGGCCTGAAGCGTGCGATGGCAATGATGGTGGCGGCGCATGGCGAACGCCCGGTGGATCTTATCGTGCCCGTGCCGCTGCATTGGCGGCGGTTAGCGATGCGACGCTTCAACCAGTCGGCGTTATTGGGTTTTGCGCGGTCGCGCGCGTTGGGGGCACCGTGTCTGCCGCAGGGGCTCAAACGCACGCGCTACACGACACCGCAGATGCGGCTGGCGCGTGCGCAGCGGTTGAAGAATGTGCGCAACGCCTTCGCTGTGCCCAATGCGGCAGCCGTGGCCGGTAAGCATGTGCTGTTGGTGGATGATGTGGTGACGACGGGCGCCACGGTCGCTGCATGCGCGGCAGCGTTGAAAAAAGCAGGCGCAGCCAGTGTGCATGTGCTAGCACTGGCGCGAACGGTGAAGGAATGATGAGCAAGTTCTTAAGCGCAGCGATCCAGATGACG
>JBEIOT010000036.1:0-11572 GCA_040377415.1 Azospirillum sp.
ATTTGATTGCTAGATAACCCGGAATTCAGTTTAGTGGAGCAAACCCATGACGGCCCTTGCCATGACCACGCCTCTGCAAGCTTTGTCCGAAACCGTTGATCTGATGCGACCGCTTTTGCCCAAAGCGGAAGACATCATGCCATACCTGAAACGCATCGATCAGATGCGATGGTATACCAATTTTGGCCCATTGGAGCAGGAACTACGCAGCCGCGTCGCCAAACATTTCAGCATCAGCGCGGAATGCACGATCACCGCCAGTAATGCCACTGCGGCGCTTACCAGCGTTTTGCGCGGACTCAATCTTCCCCGGGATAGTTATTGCCTTGTACCGAGTTGGACGTTTGTCGCCAGTCCTGCCTCCGCCATCGCCGCAGAAATGACCCCCTATTTCATGGAGGTCAAAGAGGCCAGCTGGGCACTGGATCCGGATCAGATCAAAGCCTCGCTTGCCAGCGTGAAGGGTGTAATTGGCGCCGTGCTGGTCGTCGCCCCATTCGGCATGCAAGTGGATATCCAGGCGTGGGATCGCTTCACTGCAGAAACCTCGATTCCAGTGGTGATCGATGCCGCGTCCGGCTTCGATAGCTTCCGTAACGCCCAGTTCGGCAGAACCGCCGTCGTGTTCAGTCTTCACGCAACCAAAGTGCTTGGCGCAGGCGAGGGGGCGGTGGTCGTATCGAAAGACACGGCTTTGATCCGTCATGTGCATGAACAAACGAATTTCGGGTATTACACCCGCCGTATTTCCATCCCTGGAACCAACTCGAAGATGAGTGAATATACTGCGGCCGTTGCCCTTGCCGCGCTTGATGGCTGGAGCGAACGCCGCGCTCAATGGGTCGCGACGTCCCAACACTGCAGGACTGTGTTGGAGCCGATTGCACAAAAGCATGGTCTTTTAGTATGGATGCCTGAGGATGCAGTGACCACGACCTGCAATATTCGTCTGCCGACGCCGGATGCCGATCGCGTTATTTCACAACTACAGGTGCGCGGTATCAAAGCGCGCCAATGGTGGGATAAAGGGTGCCACGTGCAGCCAGCCTACGCGAATTATCCGCATGGCGACCTGTCGGTCACCAAGGCTTTAGGCGCCTCTGTTGTTTCGCTTCCTTTCTACGTCGATATTCCAACGCATCATCTGGATCTCGTCGCGCACGCGCTTGATGAAGTTCTGTCGTCATGAAATCCTGCTAATGAATAAGACCCTTCTTTTTCCAGCGGGCATGCCCGAATCGCTGGCCCGGTGGGAAGCATTGCGGGAACAAGGCAAGAAAGCGATCGGCGCATCGGCGCTCCCCAACGATCCAGCACGGCCACTTTACGAGGAATGGGCATTCCTTCCGTTTATTACCGATGCGGCCTTCGAACCGCAATTCCTTGCCTTGGTTCAAGACCACGGTATCCATGAAGTGTTTACGCGGCACATGGTGATCGGCCGCTACCTGAACGATCTGGTTCGTAAGCATGCACTGCCTATCCATATTGACACTCTCCCATTCGCTGCTAACGCGATCCGAAAGCAGCAAGATGTTCTTATGCAGGTGGATGCTCTGCGCCGCCAACCGCTAGAGCTCGCGATTGCCGGTGCCAAGCCTGCCTTAGGGCGGCTGGCCATGGCTGCGGTCCTGCTGCACGCGCATCATGCGGAAGGCCAATCCAGTGATGAAAAGCTTTTTGCGCTGATGGAGATTTTTCGTAGCTGCCCTCAAGGCGACATCGTGGAGATCGGCAGTTTGTGGGGGCGTTCTGCGGTAGCGTTGGCCATGCTCTCCCAGCAATTCAAAGTCGGCCCGTTGCTTTGCATTGATCCGTGGCGAAACGATGCGGCGCACCAAGCGGGGGTTCCTGACCAGCTTAACGACGAAGTACGGCTTCTGGATTTCGATAGCGCCTATCTTGGATTCCAGCTCAATCTCATCGGCTACGATGCGGGGCATGTGAATTTTCTGCGTGCCGATGCGCACGTCAGCCAGCAAGATTACAAATCCGGCCTGGAGGTGACGAGCGAAGCATTCGGCACAACACGCTACAGCGGAGAGATCGCCTGTTTGCATATCGATGGTAACCACGGTCTTGAGCATGTGACACGCGACATCGACGATTGGGTGCCACATGTGAAACCCGGCGGCTGGATCATCATCGACGATTACCAGTGGTCGTTTGGCGACGGCCCGCAAATCGCCGCGGATGCTTGGATGAAGGCCAATGCACTGCGCGTCGCCTGCGTATTTGCTACGGGTTCAGCGCTTTTCATTAAGCTCATGGATTGATCGCGCACGATAATACCAGGGGCGGCGATTTAGGGGAACGGTTGCAGCGAGATAAATCAAGTGCTAGCAATTCATGGATGAATCAGGCCGCCGCACCCAGTACCCGCAAGCTCATGAAAATGGCCGAAGCGGCGCTGCAAAAAAAACGTGGTACTGAGGCTCTGAACCTATACGGCCAGGTTATCCAGCTTAATCCGATGCATGCCGAGGCGCATCACCAGGTCGGGCTCATCCTGCATATCGCGGGCGATAACGTTCAGGCACGCACCTATCTTGAGCGTGCCATACAATGCGACCCCGCCCATGCCGATAGCTACCTGCTGCTTGCAGTGATCGCCGAGGCACAGAATAACGGGTTTGAAGCCCTTCAGCTGGTGCTCCACGCAGCGACCCACGTGGCTCCCGAGAATGCACGAGCGCATGCCGCAGTGGTGGGCACCATGCTGCGCCAGCACCAATCGCATATGGTGGTGCCGTATCTGGAGAATATCCTGCCACGGTTTCCCAACGATCAGGAGTTGCACGAGTTTTATTGCTTCGGACTCAAAGTCGCCTACCGCTTTGATGAAGCCGAGACGGAATACGCTAGAATGTGCAAAAAATGGCGCGTGCCGTCGGTCTTCCGAATGCTGTTTGAAACCTACATGCCGCGGCTTATTCGATCCAATGAGCAGATCGATCGCACACGCGAGGATCTAGAAAAAGCGATCGAGCGTTTCATGAGCGAAAAACCGCGTATCGATCCGAATACGTTGAATTTGCATCCCGTATTCGGCTTGGCTTACCACGATCGCGACAACAAAGAATTGATCCAACGTTTCAATGCGATGTTGCGTCTGTGCATGCCCGAGCTGAACTACACCGCACCGCATGCGAAGTCTTCATCGCCGCCTGAGGGTAAAATCCGCATCGCCTTCGTTTCGGCGCATATGCACAAGCACCCGGTGGGGCATTGCTATCGTGGCGCCATGATCCAACTGGCCCAGCAGCCAGAATTCGATGTAGTATTCTTCAATCTTAGCCATGTCATGGACGAAGGTATCCAGGAAGTGATCAACGCGGGTATTGCCATGCCTTCCGTACCAAAGGATGTTATCTCGGCCCGCAAGACGATCGAATCCTTCAAACCGGATATGGTCATTTATCCGGATATCGGCTTGCACATACCGACCCATTACTTGGCCATGACGCGTCTGGCTCGATACCAATGCTGCTTCCAGGGGCATCCTGAGACGACGGGGATCGATACGATCGATTACTTCATTTCTTCCCGCACTTACGAGCCGCCGCATGCACAGCAGAATTACGGCGAGACCTTGTTATGCTATGAAGGCATCGACACGGTCTTTAAGCGGCCGACGCCGCCAGCGCGCTGGCTAAGTCGCGAGGAATTGCAATTACCATCGGGCAAAAAACTTTACGTTTGCCCCATGGCCATTCAGAAATTCCACCCGGATTTCGATTCGCTTCTCACGCAGATACTGCAAGCAGATCCGAAGGCGGTGCTTGTATTATTCTCCGACTTCGACCAGCAAGGCGCGACTGAAATATTAAAGCAGCGGTTGCTGCAGCATTGCGATCCTGCGCGCGTTATTTTTCTGGAATGGCAACCTCTGGAACGCTTCTTCAGCATCCTTAAAGCAGCCGATGCCATCCTTGATTCGATTTATTTTGGGCTTGGCACCACGGCACAATTCGCATTCGGGCTAGGGTTTCCTATTGTTACGATGCCGGGACGCTATGCTCGTGGCCGTGTAGTGCATGGCTACTACCGCACGATGGGAATCGAGGAAGCACCGGAGGCCGATTCGCCGGCAGCCTACGTGGCCTCGGCTCTGCGCGTTGCCAATGACGATACCTACCGCGCGAAACTGGAAGAACAGATCCTGTCCAATAACGCCAAGCTGTTCGAGCAAGTCGAACAGTCGCCGCTTGTAGTTCAGCTCATCAAAGATATTTTTGCCCAGGATATCGAGCAATACCGCTGCAACTAATGGAACGTTTTGGGGACAGCACCCTAGAGAAGCATCACAGATCTCAGTCGCACGCGCCACTTCTGGCTTCGTGGCGGATGGCGTGCAACCGACTTGCTGGTCGAACGCTGCGCCAATACGTAAGCTGATGAAGGAAGCCTATGCTCGCGTTGGCCTTGGCTACTTCCATCCGCACCTGTTGCGCAAAACGTTGGTACAGGTTGGCAAGCAACGGTGCCAGATACCGCAGGATTGTAAGGAGTGGAGTCACAATATCAGCCACCAAAGCTTGCGGGCGACCTTCCGCATCTAAGGTAACATCAACTTGGAGCGGCAGGGCGAACTCATCAAGTCAATGGACGGCAGGAAGACCGCAATCACCCGTGCTGCCATCCACGAAGTTTTGACTTTCCTCGGCATGAATAGCCCGAAAGTCTAGAAATCCAGTTCGTATTCCAGTTGTAGCACCACCTGCCCATCGCTGGCGGCGTTGCTGGCACCGAACAGGTAGCCGAGGCGGTATTCAAGCCCTTCGACCTTATCACCATCCATTTCAAAGGGAATCGTGCCGTAGGCGACCGGGCCGATATAATGCTCCTGATCGTCGAAGCTGGCATGGTCGTTGACCTCGCCGAACTCGCTCTGGATTTCAAAGCCGGGTTGGAAATAGGGCGAATAATTGTAGCGCGTGCTCCATAGGATGCCTGCTTCTAAATCATCCTTCGGGCCGCCGCCGATTTCTTTTTCCAAGGCGAGGTTCAGCACGTTTGTTATGTTACCAATGTTCTTGGCAAAGAGCAACCTAGCCTCCAAAGCATCGGCTTGGTCGCCATCGGGCGTCCATTCATAAGCCAGCGTGGCACCGGTATCGACCCAGTATTCACCGGGCTCTGTGAATTGAAAGATATTCTCCCATTCCACCGCATCGAACGACATGCTGTTGCCAGCTTCTTTTTGCCAGATACCGTACAGTTCCGTCTGCCACCAATCATTCACGCCGTGCTCGACGGAGAACTCATGCACTTGGGCATTGTCCTTAGCGCTTTTGTTATCGACGCTGCGGGCACCGAAATACTCGACCTCCCATTCTCCGGCATCGACGTAGGGTTGATAGATTTTATCGACCGCAAAGGCAGGGAATGCCGTGAGGGCTACCGCACTGCCCAGCAATAAGCGTTTCATGCAGATACCTCATGGGAAGGGAAATGAAGGGCGAAGCGGATTCCGTGGCCTTCTAGGCCAGGCGTAGCGATGATACGGATATGTTGCAGGTCGCACGCCCATTTCACGATAGCCAGACCAAGACCAGCCCCCGAAGCAGTATTGCCGGTGACGCGATAAAACGGGTCGAAGATATGAGGCAAATCATCGGCAGTAATACCAGGCCCGTTATCCTGAATGGAAAGGATGATCCCGTCATTGTCCTCTCGTAGCGCCACGTCGATGGTGCTGCCTGCTGGAATGTACTTGATGGCATTGTCGAGAAGGTTGGCAATCGCCAGACGTAGCAATTCTTCCTGAGCTCTTGCAGTTACGGGCCTCACATGCTCGGTATTCACGGTGATATTCTTTTCGATAGAGCGCGGAATCGCGTAGCGCAGCTCATCCTCGAGCAGTGATTTTAGCGCCACGGGTTGCAATGCGACTTCCTGATGCTGCACACGGGCGTATGTAAGCAATTGTTCAATAATTCGCTGGGTACGGTCGATGGTGCCGAGTAACTCACCTGCCAACTCTTTCTGTTTCTGCGGCTCTTGGGTGCGAAGAATTACCTGCGCCTGCGTTTTAAGCGCGGCAATAGGCGTGCGCATTTCGTGGGCAGCGTAATTGGTAAAGTTCTTCTCGATGCGCATGGCATCGTCCACCCGGCGCATGAGGTCGTTGGTAGCATCGCCCATCGGGCGCAGCTCCTTGGGGATGCCGCGCATCGAAATCGGCGTGAGTTCATTGATATGACGGCTGCGAACCAGCTGCGATAGCCGCTCGACTGGGGCCAGGCCACGGCTGATGCCGAATCCGATGATGATGGCGATGATGGGAATGATAATTAGCTGCGGTAGGAAGATGCCCGCAAGGATGTGGCGCACCAAGTCCAGCCGAACTTCGTTCTGCTCGGCCACCTCGACCGTTACATCGCCCAAATGCTCGACATAAAAACGCCAGCGCGTTTCGCCAATCATACGGTCGGCAAAACCTTCGGCCTGGGTGATGGGCCCGAAATCTTGCACGTTATCGGATTGCAGGAATAGCTTGCCGTTTTTCCAAACGCGGAAGGTTATGTATTTCTCGTAAGCATCATTGCGTTTCACGCCTTCGATATTGATGACTTCGCCTTGCTCGACCTGCTGGGCAAGGGTATGAAGAACCTTCGCAAAATGCACCTGCTCGGCATCGTAGATTTCCGAGGCTTCATGGTAGGTGGAGAAACAGGAAGCGACACCCACCAGTAAAATCCCGCCCAGAATCGGCAGCATCAACGATTTGATAAGGCGACTGCGCAGCGATGGCGTGTTCATGCGTGCTTCTCCATGAGGTAGCCAAGGCCACGGATGGTTTTGATGTATTCTTTGCCCAGCTTACGACGCAGCGCCGAGACATAGACTTCGATAGTATTGCTTTCCACCTCATCGTCCCAGCCGTACATTTTCTCGGCGATCTGGTCTTTACTCAGGCAGCGCCCCTGTTCTTCGAGCAGGATGCGTAGCACGTCGAACTCGCGGTGAGTAAGGGTCAACGCAATGCCATCAAGCGTGGCGGTATGCCCCTTGAAATCGACATCGAGCTGACGGTAATGGAGGACATCGCGGTAGGGATTGCTGCGGCGACGAACCAGCGCGCGTACACGCGCCAGCAACTCATCAAAGTCATAAGGCTTGATAAGGTAGTCGTCGGCCCCGGCATCCAGACCCTCAACGCGCTGTGGCACGGTGTCGCGTGCCGTTAGCAGTAGCACGGGGAGTGCATTGCCTTGCGCACGCATCTGCCGCAGTAAGTCCAGACCGCTGCGGCCCGGCAGGTTGATGTCGAGGATGAGGAAGTCGTAAGCCACCTGGCGCAAGGCTTCCTCGGCATCGTCCACGTTGGTGAACCAATCGACGGCGAACTCCTCCTTCAGGCCTTGCGAGGTCGCATGGCCGAGATGGGTATCGTCCTCTACATATAAGAGCCGCATGAAAGCCTTAACATTGGCATTGCAATAACGGCTGGAACGCCGCACGGCTTCTCCATAGCAGGAATGCATGGAGTGCAGCAACGGCCAACCCTATGCCAAGCCCCGAAGGGTTCAGCGTGAGGTCATACAACACGATGTTGGCCGTAATGGGTGCCAGCAGCAGCAGGGCCAGCGGCTTCCACCCACCCAGCAGCAGCATCACACCGCCGACCACCTCCATGCCGTAGATCATGGGGAGTGCGTAGCCAGAACGTTGCATCGCCTCCATGAAATAGGCCGAATCCTGCGGTGGTGCTGGAATGGGGAAGAAGTGGAACAGCCCGTTCAGGCCAAAGATGAACCAGAAAAGCCCGAAGATGCGGGAAAGGATACCTGTCGTACGTTGCATTATTCTGCCGCCTCCTCGCGGGCTTTAAGTAAGGCTTCATTGATTTCCTCACGACGGCCTGCATCCGCCACTTCGCGACCCGCGCGGGGCGCGGCTTGCAGCGCATGCTCAAGCACGGGGATCGCTTCCTTCGCATGGCCGGTACCTACGAGGAAATCGCCATAGAAATAGTTCGGGTCGATGCCGTCAGGGTTGATGGCGCGGGCCTGCTCCAAATAGGCGCGGGCTTTGCCGTTATCGCCGAACGCAATCGGCCACATGGGGGCTTTGTAGTACAGCGTACCAAGCGAAGTGTAAGCGGAACCTTCCAGCGCTTTATCGTTAATTTTAATGGCTTGCTCCAACAATCCCTTCGCCTTACTGGCGATATCGAGTGCGCCCAGCCCGCCATCCATGCCAGCCTGGGTGCTTAGAATGATGCCGTGCCAGATTTTTGGCTCGGCGTAGGTGGGATATTGCGCTTCGACCCCCGCTGCCTTGGTCGCCAGCTTTTTCATCTGCGCCAGCTGTGTATCTTCATTCTTCTCCTGATATTTAATCACGGCCCAATCGTTTTGCAGGCCACGGATTGCTTGATCTAGCTGTGCATTATCCGTGATGGCAAGCAAGGCAGGCGCAGCAGGTTGCTCCATAACCATCGGTGCTTGTAGCGGCGCTTCCTGCGCGAATGCAAAAGCAGGCACGGTCAGTAACGTGCTAAGAAGTAATAGGCGTGAATGCATGGGTGTCTCCTTGGGATTAACGTGATTGGGTGAGGATATGACGGGCGATGGCATCGTTCTTGGCGAGTGCTTTATCGACCAGTCGGGGGAATAGGGCGTTGATGCGCACGAACAGCGATTCGGGGAAGCCGATGTAGACATCTTTCGCTTGGGCGATGACGGCTTGGGTAATGCGTGCCACTACCAGCTCCGGCGCATCCATGTTCATTTTGGTGCGCTCCGCCAACTCCATGACCTTGCCGGTATTGAGCGGCGTTCTTACCGCGCGTGGGGCAATGTAGGTGACTTTCACTCCATCCGCCGCCACCTCGCGGCGTAGGGCTTCGCTGAATCCTTTCAACCCCGCTTTGCTGCTGGAATAGGTGGTGAAATACGCAAAGTTAATGGAACCAAAAATGGAGCCGATATTAACGATATGGCCCTGGCGGCGATGCTTCATGCGCTGCAAAACTGCCTGCGTCAGCATAACCGGTGCAAGAAGATTAACCATGTAAGTGAGCGCGGTATTCGCGGGCTGTTGCTGTTCAACTTCACCGAAATACTGAATGCCTGCGAGGTTAATCAGCACATCCACCGGCAGCGATTTTAACTGCTCCGCCACTTGCTGAATGCCATCCAATGTACTCAGGTCACCGCGAATGTAAGCAGCCGAAAAAGGTAATGTCTCTACGCGGTCGATGACGGTGATGACAGCACCTTCGGCAATCAGCGCAGCGCATAGCTGGCTACCAATGCCGCCGGCACCGCCGGTAACGACTACCTGTTTCCCTTTAAGCTGCATGCGATACCTCCGATGCGTGCGGCACTGCGCGGAACATTTCCGCGAATAGTCCGAACATGCGTTTCGCCATGTGAATGATGGCTTGTTTGTCATCGTCGCGCTCGATGCGATTCATTAGCCCTTTGAAGAATTCCATGTGGCTAAGGTCGAGCGTGCCGTGCGACAGCAGGTAGCTGAAACTATTGCGCTTCAAGCCCAGCGATTGCATGAGCGTTTCCGCAATGTTGGTGGCAAGCGCGGTACTAGTGCCTTCCAGCACGAACACCATGCCGAAGAACCCGACCGGATTATTGCGCATCACGGTATCGTAGGCATAGGCCACCATCATCTCGGTTGCGGCATGCGGCGTGCTGGCGCGGGCCGCTTCCTTATCGGCCCCGCACGCAGCGATGTCGTTCAATATCCATTCCTGATGACCGAGTTCTTCCTCGATATATTCGGCGATCGCTTCACGCAGCCATTCCTTGTCACTGCTCAAGCGCGAGCCGGTCGCCATCAGTAGTGGCGTGGTGTGCTTCACATGATGGTAGGCCTGCGTCAGGTACGCCACATACGTGTCGCGCGTAATCTTGCCCGCTGCCGCATCGCGGATGAGTGGCACCGCGTACAGCGCCTCGCGCTCGGACTGCGTCTCACGCACAAGCTGGTCGTAAAAATCCATCGTTGGTTTCCTTGGTAAGGGTTTGCAAAATAGCCTCGCGACGCAGCCGACCGTTGCCGGTGGCCAGTCCATTGGCTTGGGTGAAGGGTTGGCTGCGTTGCCAGTGCTCGATCTGCGCATAATCGGGGAGCTGCTCGTTCACGCGAGCCAGCGCCTGTTTGAGCGCTTTTTGCGAGGCCTGCCCCGCAGGGACAAGCAATGCCGACAAGTGGGCCTGACCATCGCCATAGACGATGGCTTGCGCGATTTCCGGTTGCGCGGTGAGCAGGCTCTCGGGCCACTCGGGTGCAACATTGCGGCCAAAGGCCGTGATGAGGAGGTTCTTCTTGCGGCCCGTAATGCGCAGGAAACCCTCGGTATCGAGATGGCCGATATCGCCCGTGGCATATGGATTCTGCGTAGCCGTACCGTCGGTGTAACCGAGGATGGCCGCATCATGCAGCAGGATCTCGCCCTCGGTGGAAATGCTAGCGCGGATGTGCGGCAGCAACTTGCCGACGCTGCCTGCACGGTGATGCGAAGGTGTATTGACGGCGACCACGGAAGCCGACTCGGTAAGCCCATAGCCTTCATGTACGGGCAGGCCAACCTTTTGCGCCTGCGCCAGCAATAACGGCGCAACGCGGGCACCACCCACTGCCACGAACTGTAGCTTGGTGAACATGCCTGGCGATGCCTGGGTAAGCAGCAGCTTCAACAGCTCTGGCACCATAATGCAGCTGGTGATGTCATGCGCGTCCAGTGCTTCTGCCAAACCCATGGGGTTTTTCTGCACCTGTGCAAATACGTACATTCCACCGGCGAGTAAAGTGGCATACAACCCGCCGATCTGCTCCAGCAGCACCGACAATGGCAGCACGCTAAGATGACGTTGCGCTACGCCGTCACCCAGCACACTGAGTAAGGATGCCGCCACTTGCTGCATGCCGTGCATGCTCAGGCACACGCCTTTGGGCGTTCCCGTCGAACCCGAAGTGTAAGTAATCAGTGCCGTGTCTTTCGGCAGCATCACGGCGCGGTTGGCGAGGGGTTCCATTCCGGCATCGGTCACGATCCAGTCGGCACCAGCATCGCACAGGGCATGGCTGCGCTGCTGCGGTGTGAAAAATGCCGGCAGCGGCACTTGTGGGATCATCGTCTTGAGTGCTGCCAGATGAGTAATGACCCAATCGGGCCCGTCGCCCAGCGCGATACCCAGTGCCTGCGGTCGATAAGAAACCAATACGTCGCTGCGTTGCTGCACCGCTTTCCATAAGCCAGCGTAGGTCAGGTGGTTCGTGCCTTGCACCATGGCAATGCGTGATGGTTCGCGTTCGGCCCACTGTTGTAATGCGTGCAGCATATCAGGCATCTGCCTTGGGATGCATGGCCGCATGGTATTGGCCCGATTCGCAGACCTGCTCCACCAGCATCACGCGCTGTAGCTGGGTAAAGCTTGCATGCACGTCACCGGCGATCAGCCGCGGCTCGGTATCATAATAGGTGCCCCAGTTCGCACCCGCATTCGGCAAGCGCTTAGGGTCCGCCGCACCCATGTCGCGCGGATCAAGACCCAGCTTAGCGAAATAATGGCGCAGGATTTTCGTGCCGGTGAGCGAC
>JBEIOT010000154.1:0-5072 GCA_040377415.1 Azospirillum sp.
AGCCCCTTCGCGGCGCAGGTGCAACCCGTGCAGCAGGTAGTAGTACCGCAGCAACCTATCGCCGTGACCCAACCACCCGTGGTCGCCGCCGTGCCTGTCTATGCCACGCCCGTCGTTGCCGCGCCGGAAGTGACCGATGGTCAGTTCACACAATCGCCCGCCTACAAAGAATGCGCGGCACTGGCCAACAGCAATCCCATCGCTGCCGAGCAAAAAGCTAATGAGTGGCTGAAGATCGACGATGGCGTGGGCCCGCATCACTGCCGCGCCATGGCGTTCTATGGCCAACGCCGTTTTGGCGAGGCTGCGCAAGAGCTCACCTTCACCCGCAGCAAGATCACGCCGGGCAATGTGGCTTTGCGTAGCTACGTAGCCAAGCAAGCCGCGCGCGCGTGGATGGATACGGGCCGCCCCGATGCCGCGATCACCGCGCTGGGCGAACAGATCAGCGACATGGGTGCGGTGCGTGGCGATAACGCCAATGTGTCGCAGCTAACTTCGGAACTGTTGCTCGAGCGTGCGAAGCTGCGCGTGAAATACGGCCAGCCCGCCGATGCGGTGCAGGACCTTGACCAAGCCGTAAGCCTGACCCCGACCAACGAAGCGGTGCTGATGGAACGTGCCACGGCATTTGCGCAGTTGAATGATCTGGCACTGGCGCGCCAGGATGTCGCCAGCGTGCTGAAGCTGAACCCTGCCAACAGCAAGGCGCAGGAACTGAAACGCCTTCTGAAATAATTTATTTGAAGGTGACCTTGTCCCCTACGGTTCGCTAACCCCTGCCGCTTCGCGGCTCGCGCAGCTACGGCGCTACGCAGTGCGCAGGCGCACTAGAAGCCTTTCAGCAACCCGCCGATACCTTCTTCGATCGCCTTATTGCGCTGCTCTTTTTTGCTCGGCGCCACTGCCGGCGCCACTTCACCATCCGTCGCCGCCGGTGCGGTTTCAGCAGCAGGCTTTTTACCTAGCAGCATGTTGCCAATGTCCTTGGGATTCTCGATCAGGTTCTTGATCGCGGCGGGGTCTTTCAGGCCTTCTTGCAGCATGCCTTTCAGGTCCGGTGTCACGCTCGGGCTGCTCCACGGGCCGGTGATGACCAGCGGAATCGTAATCCCCGCTACATCGTCCTTGCCGCCCTGGCCTTTGCTGGTCTCAGCAATGGTGGGCACTAAGCGATAGTTGATGGTCTTGTTGGGCAAGTTGGCCGAGCCCGAACCCGCAAGGCGCAGGGCTGGTGATTTCATGCTCAAGTCTTTGTTATCGAGCACGCCTTGGGCGATGGTGTAGGTCGCGGTCAGATCGGTGAAGTCGGTCGATTCCGAATCACTGCTGAAGAACTTGCCCTGTTTCGCATTGCGCAGGAACGAACCGATATTGATGCCTTTGAGCGCACCATCCACCACTTTCAGCGAACCATTGCCGCCGAGGGAATTCACCCATGCAGCCTGGCTGTTGCCGGTAGCGTTCACGTTCACCACGAGATTGGTTTTACCCTCAAGGCGCGACTTGCCCGACAGTGCCACCATCAACGCTTCGATGTCGATGCCGTTGGCTTTCAGGTCGGCACCGATGCCGCCGCTGCTGGCGCGAACCACGCCCGCCAGCGAGCCATTATACAGCTGCGATTGTTTGATGGTCAGCGCTAGCTTGCCGCCGTTCAGGGCGACGTGCGATTGCGTCGCGCCCAAGGTGAACTTGCCACTGGTCAGTTTATCGAACGCCAGCGAGAGATCGGCATCCACTGCTTTCAAGCCCGACAGGTCGACCTTCTCGGTGCTCCAGCCGCTGCTGGCTTGTGACGCGCCGCCGCTGCCCGCGGCGGATTCACCGCCGCCCGATTTACCGGTGAGTTTATCCAGATCGAGCGTGCCGAGGTTCAGGTTCCCCGCAATTTTTGGCACCGCGCCGCCATGGTTGATGGCAAGCGAACCCGTGGCCTTGGTGTCATCAGCGCGCAGGGTCGCGTCGCCCAGCTTCAGGATGTTATTGCTGTAATCGACCGCACCACTCACCGCGACTTGCTTGGGCAAATTGCCGGCGGGCTTTTTGCCCGTGACCCAGCCCAGCACTTGCGGTAGCGATGCCGCATTGGCATCGAGCTTGCCATTGGCCGCCACGCTTTCGCCCATGCGTGCTTCACCTTTGAAATCGACACTCGCGCCCGGCAGCTTGATGGCGACCGTGATAGGCGACAGTTTGTTGTCCATGAAGTCGCGCGTTTTGGCGAGGTCTAGCGCGATGCTGACTTGTTCTTTCTTATATTCAGCGCTGCCTTCCAGCTTCAGCGGCGAGCTGGCATCGGCACCTTGCAGGCTGACATCGATGTTGCTCAGCGCGATGACATTCGCACCGGGTTTCAGGTAATTCACCGCACCATCGGTGATGGTGATGTCGCCCAGCGCAAAGCGCTTCTCGGTCGCCGGTGCTTTTTCCTGCGCTTCGGGCGCTTTCGTGGCTGCCTCGGCGGAATCTTTCAGTTTCTCTTTGGTGAATTCCCAGTTCTTCGCACCGGATTTCAATTCCTCGAGGTTAATGGTCGCGCCATCGAGCGTAATGCCATTAATTTTCAGTTCACCTTTCAGCAGCGGCATCAGCTCCGCGCCGGTCTCGAGTTTCTTCAAGCTCACGAGGTATGGCGTGGTGAAGCCTTCGGGGTTGCCAAGCGTCACGTCCTGCGCGCTCACGGCGATGTTGGGGAAGAATTTGACCGACGTATCGCCTTTGATCTCAAGCGTGCGGCCCGTGGCTTTTTTCACCTGCGCTACGAGCTGCGCTTTCAGCGTGTCCGATGAAATGAACATCGGCGCAGCAAGCGCGAGCACGATGAGCAGCACAACAATGATGCCAACGACTTTAAGTAAACGTTTCATGGGAAATCTCCTGCGAGCGCGTGAGCGGTCTTGATCAGCCGCGATGCTCCACAGCTAATCCGAATCACGTAAATTGCAAGTTAGGAAAGTTGCTTTTTCAGCAGATCGTTGATGATGGCCGGGTTGGCTTTGCCGCCCGTTGCCTTCATTACTTGGCCCACGAAGAAGCCGAACAGCTTGTCCTTGCCACTCTTATATTCCGCCAGTTTATCGGGGTTGGCGGCGATCACTTCGGCGATGGCTTTGTCGATAGCGCCGGTGTCGGTCACCTGCACGAGGCCTTCTTCGTCAACGATCTGTTTCGCGGGCTTGCCCGTCTCGAACATTTTCTCGAACACGGTCTTGGCGATCTTGCCGTTGATGGTGCCGTCCTCAATGAGGCCAACGAGTTCACCCAGTTGTGCAGCCGAAATCGGCGATTCAGTAATTTCCACGCCGAGTTTGTTCAGGCGCGCGAAGAGTTCCACCGTCATCCAGTTGCTGGCGAGCTTGGCGTTGCGGCCACCGGCGACGAGTGCGTCAAAGTAATCCGCCGCTTCTTTTTCGGCGGAGATCACGGCGGCGTCGTACGGCGAAAGGCCGAGCGTTTCGATATAACGCTGCTTCTTCTGGTCCGGCAATTCCGGCAGGGTGGCTTTGATATCATCGACGAATTTCTGTGTGATGATGAGCGGCAGCAGGTCGGGATCGGGGAAGTAGCGGTAATCGTGCGCGTCTTCTTTGCTGCGCATGGTGCGCGTTTCACCGGTGTCGGGGTTGAACAGGCGCGTTTCCTGATCGATGGTACCACCAGCTTCGATGATATCGACCTGGCGTTGTGCCTCGAACTCGATGGCCTTCCACATGAAGCGGACCGAGTTCATGTTCTTAATTTCGCAGCGCGTGCCGAATTCGTCGCCGGGCTTGCGCACGCTCACATTCACGTCGGCGCGCATATTGCCTTGCTCAAGGTTGCCATCGCACGTGTCGAGATACATCAGAATGGTGCGCAGCTTCTTGAAGTACAGCGTCGCTTCTTCGGGCGAGCGCAGGTCGGGCTCACTCACGATCTCCATCAACGCCACGCCGGAGCGGTTCAAATCGATGAAGCTGAACTTTGGGCTGTGCTCGTGCAGCGATTTACCGGCATCCTGCTCAAGGTGCAGGCGTGTGATGCCGATGTCGCGCGAGGTGCCATCGGCCAGCGTAATATTCAGCGATCCCTTGCCAACGATGGGGTCGAGGAACTGCGAAATTTGATAGCCCTGCGGCAGATCGGCGTAGAAGTAGTTCTTGCGGTCGAATACCGAAGTCAGGTGAATCTCTGCGTTCAGGCCCAGGCCAGTGCGCACGGCTTGCTCGATGCAGCGCTCGTTGATGACGGGCAGCATGCCGGGCATGCCAGCATCCACGAAGCTTACGTTCTGGTTGGTCTCGGCGCCAAAGCCCACGGGGGCGCCGCTGAACAGTTTCGCGTTGCTGTTTACTTGGGCGTGCACTTCGAGCCCGAGAACGACTTCCCACTCACCTGTCTTACCTTTGATGCGATACGGGGTGCTCATTTAAAAGCCCTCCGGTGCGAAATGGCCGACTTCTTTTTCGATGACGTGCGCCACTTTGAAAATGGTTTCTTCGTCGAAGCTGCGGCCGATAAGTTGGATGCCTAGCGGCAAGCCAGCCTTGCTAAGGCCGATGGGCAGCGACATGCCGGGCAAGCCCGCCAACGATGCCGGAATGGTGAACACGTCGTTTAGGTACATGGCGACCGGGTCTTGCTGGTTCTCGCCGATGGCGAAGGCGTCGCTGGGTGCAGTCGGCGTCAACAGCACGTCGCATTGCTCGAAAGCGTTCTTGAAATCCTGCGCGATGAGCATGCGCACGCGCTGGGCTTTTTTGTAGTAAGCGTCGTAGTAACCGGCGCTCAGCACGTAGGTGCCGATGAGGATGCGGCGCTTCACTTCCTTGCCGAAACCGGCGGCACGGGTGAGTTCATACATCTCATCCAGAGAATTTCCCGGCACACGCAGGCCGAAGCGCACACCGTCATAGCGCGCAAGGTTGGACGAGGCTTCCGCCGGCGCGATGACGTAGTACACCGGCACGGCAAGCTTCTGGTTGGGCAGCGACACGTCCACCGTCGTGGCACCGAGCTTGCGGTACTCGTCGAGCGCCGCCAGGATGGGCGCTGCCACGTCGGCGGCCAGGGCCGCGGTGAAGTACTCG
>JBEIOT010000177.1:0-4061 GCA_040377415.1 Azospirillum sp.
GCGGGCAATTGCGCTTTCAATGCTTGGACCAGCGGCGCGTGCAGTGGGCCGTTCTCGGCGAAGGCCTTCGCCAACGCCAGATGGCCGACGCGGTGGCCTTCCATCGCCTGCTGATTGTGGATGCGTGCATCGATGCCGTAGCTTGAGCCTTCGGCGGTGAAGCGCGCCACCATCTCGGTGATCTTCTCAGGTGGCAGTGCATAATTCGCAGGCTTGGCTGGCGCGGTGCGCGCGCGCTCCATGAAGTCCGGTTGCGTGATGAGCTGCGCCAATTGACGCGCGTCGTTGGCGCGGTTCTTGATGATGTCATCGGTGGCATGGCGTGCTTGCGCCTCGCTCACCGGTGCTTGCGGCATGAGTGCGTTATGCTCGGCTTCGTAAGCACGCGCGAACGCATCGCGGAAGGTTTCGCTTTCGATAGCCGCAGCAAGTGCGGTGCGTTCCGTGCTGATAGCGACGAGCGTTTGCGCTTCGCTTTCACCTTTGGCTGCACCTTCGCGCAAGCGCTCGCCAACACCCAGGGTGAAGAGGCGCTCGCGATACGGCGGAATGGGCAATAGGGGCGGTGAGTTAACCGCCGGTGCTTGACCCGATTGTGGCGCTGCTTGCAGGGGCAAGGCGCTCTCCTTTTTCTTTTGTATTCAAATCTACTGCCCCGATTATTGAGAATTATTCGCAACGAGTAAAATGAAGCTTTTGTGACAGACAGTTTCCAATGAGTCGCAATCGCAACCCTAAGCACTTGTTCGGTCAGTTTGTTTTGACGTTCATAAGTGAACCGTTTAGGGTGACAATATGGTTAATATTGCACTCACGCCGGGCGATCCGGCACCCTGGTTCGTGGCCCGCACCAGGGCTAACCCCACCTACCATATCGACACTGCCGGCGGCATGTTCCTAGTGTTGAGCTTCTTTGGCAGCGCCGCGCAGCCGTATGCGCAATCGTTACTGGCTGAAGCGACGGGTAGTTGGCGCAAGTATTTCGACGATGTTCAATGCGCCTTCTTTGGCATCAGCACCGACGCAGCGGATGAGTCGCAGAACCGCCTGCCCCACATACTGCCGGGCATCCGGCACTTCTTCGATTCCGACTTCAAGCTAAGCAGCCTTTACGGCGCGCTTCATATGGACGGTGCTGTGCGCCGCTTCAAGCCGTTCACCGTCGTGCTCGATCCCCTGCTTCGTGTGTATGCAGTGATCCCGATGCAGGACATCACTGCGCACAACGCAGCGCTTGGTAAATTGCTGGCGGGCTTGCCGGCTGCCGACGACCATGCGGGCGTGGCCATCAACGCGCCGGTGCTGATCGTGCCGCGCGTGTTCGAGCCGGAATTCTGCCGCGAGCTGATCGGGCTTTATGAGCAGCATGGCGGTAAACCATCGGGCTTCATGCGTCAGAAGGACGGCGTGACGGTGGGACTGCTTGATGCCACCTTCAAGAAGCGCAAGGACTTCATGTTCGAGGAACAAACGGAGTATGAGCCATTGCGCGCGGCGATCCGCAAGCGACTCATCAAACGGTTGGTGCCCGAGATCAGCAAGGCGTTCCAATACAACGTGACGCGCATCGAACGTTACATCGTGGCGTGTTACGAAGGCGAAGATGGCGGATTCTTCCGCCGTCACCGCGACAACACGACGAGCGGTACGGCGCACCGCCGCTTTGCCTGCACGCTGAACCTGAATGAAGAAGATTACGATGGTGGCGAGTTGGTGTTCCCCGAATTCGGCTCGCGCACCTATCGCGCGCCAACCGGTGGTGCGGTCATCTTCTCGTGCTCGCTGCTGCATGAGGCCACGCCCGTGACGCGCGGAACGCGATTCGCGTTCCTGCCATTCCTGTATGATGACGAAGCGGCAAAGATCCGCCGCGAGAACAGCAAACATATTCGCGATGAAACGGGTTTTGCTACTGCAACGCCGGTCAAGCCAGCGTCTTTATCATCCGCTTGACCATGATGCGGTGGGGAATGCCCTGCTCCGTGAATTCGTCGCCTTGCGTTTCGTATTCCTGCTTCTCGTAAAAATTAAGCGCCGTGCAGCGTGCGTGCAGCATTACTTCAAGTGCGCCAAGTTCACGCCCCCGTGCTTCAGCCGCCTGCAATAACTTCGCGCCGATGCCGAGACCTTGCTGGTTTGGATCGACCGCCATTTGTTTGACGCGCAGGCGTATGGGCGTTTCCATGTACAGCGACACACTGCCGACGACCTTGTTATCCAGCACGGCCACGATGTGTTCACGATCGGGGTCGAGCGCCAGTTCCTGCGCACTCAGCACCAGGCCCAGCGGCTTGCGCAGCACGTCATTGCGTAGGGCCTTGGCCCCTTCATAATGCGGGTGCGCGCAATCAATATGTTGAATTTCCACGAATAATCCTTATAACGCCGGTAAGTTTCTGTTTACCATTCTTGCCTATAATGAGCGGATGAGCAACCAACGCGACAAAGACCGTGAGGCGTATATTCGTTTTGCGTTGAACCATGCCGATGGCAGTAACTTGCCCACGGATCTGGGCCAGCGCGTGCTTGCTTACCAAACGGCGACCCATACGCGCATCACGCGTGAAAAAGGCCGCGTCGCCCCCTTCAAACCCGAAACGGATGCCCAGCAACGCGCCTATGTTTCTGCGCAATATGGGGATGCAATGCCGCGTGGTATCGGTGTGGCGCAAGGCGAGTATGCGACGCTGGCGGCGGATGAAGTGAAAGACGATACGCGCTTTATTGCGACGGATTACCTGATCGATTGCCACGCGCTGGTCCTAGTGGCTCGTGATGGCGAGGGCAAAGCGCTGCGCACGTTGCTGACGCATGTCGACGCGATGACGAATATTCCCAGTGAAGTAAAAAGAATGGTCGGCCGCATGCCGGAAAGTAGCCGCATCGAAGCGACCGTGCTCGGCAGCCCGTATGAGTTCAACCACTTCATCGAGCTGGACCTGATGGACGCGCTTATGGACGATAAGCGGGTAAGCCGCATTCGCTATCATTTCGATGCCGCGACCACCGTCGCGGTCGATACCACGACCGGGCGTATCCTCACGGCTAAGCCTCGTGAGAATCACGAGACCAGCAAACGCATCGAACCATCTGAGCTGCCCTTGGACATCACGTTCCAGCAGCACGGTCATTCCGTTGGCATGACGTATCGTGACGTGCTGTCGAAGGCACGCAAGGCGGGTCGCGCCACCTCGGCGCTGGAGCTGGAAGAGACCTACCGCGCGGGTGAGGGGTTCATTACCGAGACTTCGCTGGTGCGTTTTATTTTGGATCGCGCGGGTGGCGGGCTATCGCCGCAAGAGACCCAGGAGATCACCGACCTGCTGAGCAACACGCTGCAGCAGCCGGTGAAGATCGAAGCGGCAGAGGTCGATACGACGTTCGGGCCGCGCTTTGTGGTGCGTTCCATGGGCAATGCCGAGATCGGTGATTTTTATCTTCCGCCGCGCGCCGTAGCACAGCAGCCCGACGATGACAAAACCCCCAGCGGCAATGGCGGCGGGCGTTAGGCCTTCTTCACGAACTCGGTCTTCAGCACCAAGCCGCGCACCTTCTCGTGGTTACACTCGATCTCTTTTTCATCGAACGTCAGGCGAATGTTCTTCACCGTGGTGCCACGCTTGAGCGTCACGCCCGCGCCTTTCACTGGCAGATCCTTGATCAACGTCACGCTGTCGCCATCGCGCAGCTGGTTGCCGTTGCTATCTTTTACGATGAGTTCGTCGTCGGTCATGGGGAAGCTCCTTATTGCATGGGGACTCTTGACCATGTCCGTCTAAGTTTGGCCTGCACACGATGAAATCGTGCTTGGCCCCACTAAGACTCCCATGCCATGAGTCCGAAAATACTTTGTATTTTTGGACTCATGGTGCCCCGGGCCGGACTCGAACCGGCACACCCTTGCGGATACAAGATTTTGAGTCTAGCGCGTCTGCCAGTTCCGCCACAGGGGCCCAGCCGCATTATATAACCTCAAATCGAAGCAAATGCCAGTATTTCGTAACGCACTATAATTATACATTATGTGAATATTGCATAGTTGCCTGTGCGCGTGTTACACC
>JBEIOT010000082.1:0-8163 GCA_040377415.1 Azospirillum sp.
CATTTTGCTAACCACGCCGACCTTTTCGACAGCGCCGCCGCCAATGACTTCGCCGACCTGCTTAGCAACTGGGTTGATTGCAAAGCTCTTCATCGAATCGATGTCGTGCTTTTTGCCGATGCTATTGACGAAGTTGTTCTTGCTGCCGATGAGGCTGCTCGCCAGCGTGGTGCTCATCATGGTACCGAGACGGCCAACGAAAGCACCCAGTAAGGTTGGCTTCGCTTCGGCATCGATCATCTGATGGCGATAGCTGATGCTCGGATCATCTTCGGCATTCGCGCCGTAATGTTTTTTGTCGAAGTAGCGCACGAATGCAGGTTTGATCTTGGCGCCGAGCCAGACGCTTGGAATCATGATGATGTGGCCGGGGATCAATAGCGTTTGTACTTCGGCGACTGAGAACGCACGTTCTTTGCGCACGTCATTATCTTTAATGAACGGCTTGAGCAGGTATTTGTCGATCTTGCCGGCGAGCGATTGCTGGATGCCATGGGGTGTAGTGGCTTCCTTCATGCCCCAGATACGAATCTGACGTGGCGAATTTGCGGCATAAAGTGAGAAGGCGGCCGAGGTAAGCAGGTTCACCCAGAAATTAAGGCCTTTGTTGAAGACGCTATTGTACACGCGCTCGCCGTAGGTCTTATCGCGGACCAACGGAGAGACGTCTTTCGCCTCGGTAACCTTATCCTGTTGTTTTTTGACCATTAATTCCTTCAATATAGGCACGTGAGGTAGTTCTCCCCACGCTTTCAATGTACCACAGCGCACAAAGCCATTTTATGAAGGTTCGGTGACAATTCGGCAGCCAAGCAACGGATTTTGCGTGTGAAATTTGGTGATTTAGGCAGCGCAGCAGAAAGCCTTTTTGGATAGAAAAAGGGCGCTGAAATCGCTTTCAGCGCCCTTGATTCTTGGTGGGTGGGAGCGACTAGAAGTCCATGTCGCCCATGCCGCCCATACCACCCATGCCGCCGCCCATACCACCGGCAGCCGCTTTGCGGTCTTCCGGTTCGTCGGCGATCAGCGCTTCGGTGGTGATCATGAGGCCAGCGACCGAGGCGGCGTCCTGCAGGGCAGTGCGCACCACTTTGGTCGGGTCGATGATACCGGCGGTGATGAGGTTGGTGTATTCCAGCGACTGCGCATCGAAACCGAAATCGGTGTCTTTGCTTTCGAGCAGTTTGCCGGCAACGACCGCACCGTCGAGACCTGCGTTCTCCACGATCTGGCGGATCGGGGCTTGCAGGGCACGGCGGATGATGTTGATGCCTGCGCGCTCGTCGTCGTTGGCTGCTTTCACTTTATCGAGGGCACGCGACGCGTACAGCAGGGTGGTGCCGCCGCCCGGGACGATGCCTTCTTCGACCGCTGCGCGAGTCGCGTGCAGCGCGTCGTCAACGCGGTCCTTGCGTTCTTTCACTTCGACTTCGCTCGCGCCGCCAACTTTCAGTACGGCTACGCCGCCGCTGAGTTTCGCGAGGCGCTCTTGCAGCTTCTCTTTATCGTAGTCCGAAGAGGTTTCTTCGATCTGCGCTTTGATCTGCGTGCAGCGTGCTTCGATGTCTTTCTTGGCGCCAGCACCGTCGACGATGGTGGTGTCTTCTTTGGTGATGGTCACGCGCTTGGCTTTGCCGAGCATGGCGAGGTTCACGGTCTCAAGCTTGATGCCGATGTCTTCGCTGATGACTTGACCCTGGGTCAGCACCGCGATGTCTTCCAGCATCGACTTGCGGCGATCGCCGAAGCCCGGGGCTTTCACGGCAGCGACTTTCAGGCCGCCACGGAGTTTGTTGACCACGAGGGTCGCGAGTGCTTCGCCTTCAACATCTTCCGCGATGATGAGCAGCGGACGTTGCGATTGAACGACAGCTTCCAGCACGGGGAGGAGGGGTTGCAGCGACGAGAGTTTTTTCTCGAAGATGAGGATGAGCGGGTTATCCAGCTCAACGTTCATTTTCTCGGCGTTGGTCACGAAGTACGGGCTCAGGTAGCCGCGGTCGAAGTTCATGCCTTCCACAACGTCGAGCTCGAACTCGAAGCCTTTGGCTTCTTCCACGGTGATGACGCCTTCTTTGCCGACTTTTTCCATCGCTTCGGCGATCTTCTCGCCGATGGCGCGGTCGCCGTTGGCCGAGATGGTGCCCACTTGCGCGATCTCTGCCTGGCTGGCGATCGGCTTGGATTTGGCTTTCACGTCGGCGAGGACTGCCTCAACAGCCTTGTCGATGCCGCGTTTCAGGTCCATCGGGTTCAGGCCGGCGGCTACTGCTTTGCTGCCTTCGCTGAAGATGGCTTGCGCCAGTACGGTGGCGGTGGTGGTGCCGTCGCCCGCGAGGTCGTTGGTGCGCGAAGCAACTTCACGCAGCATCATAGCGCCCATGTTCTGGAACTTGTTGCTGAGCGAAACTTCTTTAGCGACCGAAACACCGTCCTTGGTGATGCGCGGCGAGCCGAAGCTTTTCTCGATGACCACGTTGCGGCCTTTGGGGCCGAGGGTCACTTTTACTGCGTTGGCGAGAATGTTCGCGCCTTTAAGAATTTCGTCGCGGGCACTGCTGCCGAATGAAATTTGTTTACCAGCCATAATAGCTTCTCCTGATTTCTTAATGTATTGGTTTAATTAAATTAAGCGGCTTTTTTTGCTGCTTTGGCATCGATGATGCCTATAATATCGGTCTCTTTCAGAACGAGCAGATCTTCGTCGTCCATCTTGATCTCGGTGCCACCCCATTTTCCGAACAGCACGAGGTCGCCGACGCGCACTTCCATGGGAACAACGCGGCCCGAATCGTCGCGGCCACCGGGGCCTACGGCGATGACTTCGCCCTTGGCAGGTTTTTCTTTGGCGGTATCGGGGATGATGATGCCACCGCTGGTTTTTTCATCAGCGTCGACACGGCGAACGATCACACGGTCGTGCAGGGGACGAATCGAGGTCATTTTAGTACTCCATCAGTTCAAAATTTGATACCTTCACAAGGGCCGCTGTTTTGCCAAATCCGCGAGGATTTCTGCGGCTTCGCGCGTGAAGCGAGCAGCGATATAAGCTCACCCCTGTAGGGTGTCAAGTAACCTATATGGAAATTATCGGGAAGGTGGGGGTAGCTTAGAGGGCTAGAAGTCCCACGTTACGCCCAGGCGAACATCGTGCGCATAGAGGTCGGCCTTGATCGCTTCGCCACCGGGGGCAAGGTTGGTCTCCACTTCGCCGAGTTCGACATAGCGGTAGTCGACGCGCAGCTTCATGTTGTCGTCCAGCGGGTATTTGATGCCGCCTTGCAGCTGCCATACGAAGTTGGTGGTGCTGTTGGTGCCAATGTCGGTGATGCCGACATCGAGGTCTTCACTGTCGGCTTCGTTCCACGACATGCCGACGCCGCCGCCGATGTAGGGTTGGATCTGCGTGCCCAGCGGAATGTCATACAAGGCGCTCATCATGAAATCGACGGTCTGTACGTTCGACTTAACGCCGCCGCCGACAAAGCCGGCATCCATATCGTGGCGGGCGCGCCAGTTGGTCGAGAATTCCAGGCTCACGGGAACATCATCGCCCGAAAAATCGTAGCCGACTAGACCGGCGGCACCGATGACAAGGTTGCCATCGTCGTTATCGAAGATGCCAGCGGCGACGCCGTTACTATCGGTGATATCGCGCTCGTTGGTGAAGCCGGCCATGAGCAGCGGGCCAGCGTACCAACCTTCGGCATTCGCGGTGAGCGGCAGTGCGAGTGCGCTGGCGAGGATCAGGTGGTGGAATTTCATAGCAGACCCAGACTTTTTTTAAGAAGTACAAGATTACCCCGTAGACTCAAGCACTGTATTGACTTTTGCCCATGCGCATGTGCCTAAGTTCGACCATGTTGCAGCTACCCCCACCGGATTGTCCGCTCTGCCCACGTCTGGTCGCTTTTCGTGAGGCGAACAAGGCTAAATTCCCGCAGTTCTATAATGGTGCGGTGCCGCCGTTCGGCCCGATCGATGCGCAATTGCTGGTGGTGGGTCTAGCGCCGGGCCTGAAGGGCGCTAACGCTTCAGGGCGACCGTTCACCGGTGATTTTGCGGGCATTTTGTTGTACGGCGCGCTTGGCAGGTTCGGCTTCTCGCGCGGCCAGTTCATGGCAAAACCCGATGATGGGCTAGAACTGGTCGACGCACGTATCACGAATGCAGTCCGCTGTGTGCCGCCGGAGAATAAGCCGACGCCAGCGGAGGCTACCACCTGCAATCCGTTCCTGGTGAGCGAGATCGGCGCGATGACGAACCTTAAGGTGATCCTGTGCCTGGGGCTGACCTCGCACCAGGCGGTGTTAAAAACGCTGAAACAGAAACAATCGGCCTTTAAATTCGGTCATGGTGCCACGCATCGTATCGGCAACATTACGCTGCTGGATAGCTACCATACCAGCCGCTATAACGTGCAGACCGGGCGCCTGAACCAGGAAATGTTCGACGCGATCATGGCCAAGGCCCGCGCGCTCATCGGTTAAATGCACAAAAGCAAATGGTTAACGTCGCGCATTTTCGGCATCATTAAGCCTCTTTTAACCTCCGCTGCGTACTCTACGGGATGGAATATTCCGTATGAGCAAATTACCGATCAATCTAACCACTCCCCATGGCCACCGCGTTGAAGCGCGGGTGGACGATGTGAATTTTCAGGTGGAGATGGCGCGGGTAGTCATTCCGCAGACCGGTGTGCAGATGCAGCTGAGTCAGGAGACCATCAACAATATAGCTGACCTTGTACGCAATAATCAGCGCCATGCTGAAGCAATTAACGAGATGGGCCGCGTGTTCTCGAACATGCCGCAAGCGCTGCGTCAGCTGGCGAGCACGGACCCCAGCCACCCGGGTGTGGCGCCTTATTTCCGCAACGAAATAGAACCCCACACGCAACTGGTGGAGCTCACCAAGGTGAATGCCGAGCAGCTTAAGCTGCGCATCGGCACGGAAGCTGACCATCAGGTGGAGAAGCCGGACCACGGGCTGGCGGCGAAGGTTCGCAGCCCCGACGACGGATCGCGCGGCGTTTAGCGACGGTAACGCGCGAACCAGCCGAGGGTTTCGGCGACCATTTCTTTCATGTGTGTGCTGAGCGAGTGATTGCCGCCGGGGTAGAGCACGAGCTTGTGATCGGGGTGCGCGCTTAGCGCGTCGTTCAGCCGCTGGCTGTGAATGGGCGGCACGGTGGTGTCGGCGTCACCATGCATCACCAGCAACGGCACGCGAGCGAGGTCTTGCGGCCATTTCGCGGCGGAGCGCTGCTCGATCATCACTTCTAGCGCTGGTTTTGGATCGGGGATGCGTGCGTGGAATTTCGCGGCGAGCGTGGGCCAGTCGCCGTCTTCCGCCGAAAGATCGGCGATGCCGCCGAAGGTGGCTGCGGCGTTCAGCTCTGCACCATCTTTGATGGCGAGGTACGTCATCATGCCGCCGCGTGAACCGCCGAGCATGAAGATGTTCTTGCCATCCCAACCCGGTTGTTGCTTGCCCAGTTCGATGAGGGCGAGCACGTCGCGCACATCGGCGCCGCCGAATTCGTCGGTGCCGGTCCCGCCATCGTTACCGCGATAATTACTGGCGAACACGAGGTAGCCTTGTTCGGCGAATGGCACGCCATAGCGCAGGATGACCGGCAGTACGAGCATGCCGAAATCACCGCTGCCGCCACGATTGAAGATGAGCAGCGGGTGCTTGCCGTTCTCGATGGTGGCGGGGTGCGCGTAAACACCGGTGACGTTGAGCCCGTCCACTTCGTATTCGACGCGTTCGAGAACGGGATCGGTAAGGCGCGCGTAGCGTTTCTTCACGTTGTCGTACATTGCTTCGTCCATCGCGCCTTTGGGTAGCGCGTTGATGACGACAGCGAGCGGGTGCGGCTCGAACGGGGTGAACGTGGCGCGCATTAGAACAGGTTATTCAGCGAGCCGGAGATGCTGTCGAGCACCCCGGGCTTGTGGCCTAAGCCGCAGGCGGGCGTGGCATTCGCGCGCAGTTTGCACCAACTGGTGCCATTCTGGCAGGCGAGGCCGGAGATACTCTGCTGCACGGCGTGCACTTTCAGCACTTCGCCAAAGTAGCGGCATTTCTCACCCGCTTTGTTGGTGAAGCTTTTGTCGGGGCGAATGGTGCCGGCGATGTCGATATTGCTCCAGCTATGGGTCTGGCCATCGGGCAGGCTATTCATCGCCCAGAAAAAGATCTGGCTGTAATAGGTGCGTTCCTGCTCGGTCATTTGCTTATAGACGTCGTTGGCGAAGGCTGAATCGCCGTCTTCGACACGGGCGACGGGGGTCGCCACCTGCACCATCTGGCCTTGTTCGTTACGTACCATGGTGGCTTTGTTCTGGTTCGCGGTGCTGCGGGTCTGCTGGTCGTCGCTGCTCATGAACAGGTAGAAGAACAGCAGCGCCCCCGCGATCACGAGCAGGAATGCGTGGCGCGTGATGAGGAAAATGGGGAAAGCGAGCAGGCCGACACCCAAGCGTGTGATGAGCCCGAACAAATTGAAGATGATGCGGAAAATGATCATGGGGTTCTGCCTAGCAATTCATCGCCCGGCGCGCCAGCACAAAGCTTACGCGCGTTGTGCGGATCTTTCTTCGAGATGCGCTTGCAGCTCTGCGTACTTGGCTTGCTGGTGCGGCGTGAGCGGCTGCGACGTATTCTTGGATTCGAAATGTTTCTTCCAAATGCCCTCGAACGTATCGGCAGCGGTGGTCATGACGAAGAAGGTCGAGGTGGCGAGACCTTCGACCGTGGCGCGCTTCAAGAAAGTATCCTTGGCGCTGAAATGGCCCATGGCCGCATACGACGCGCGCTTGGTGAAGGTGTAGGCCCCGATGCCAAGCACGGTGGGGATGACGCGGGTGAAGGCAAGGCGCAGCAGGTTAGGGTCGCTGGCGCCGAAGGTTTGCGTATAGGTGTGTTTTTTGCTCGCCAGGTAATCGGGGTCGCGATCAAGACCGAGTTCTTTTTCGGCAGCTTCGACCTCGTCGCCTTGTTTGGGCTGCACGCGTACGAGGGAGTTAGGATCGTTGCGCCACACGCCACGACGCACTTGCACATCTTTGTAAAGGCGGTCGGAAAGCTCGAAGAAGCTTAAGAAGGATAGGATGAAGACGCCGGCTTCCGTCCACGGGCGGCTGGCTTTGCCGCCGATCTTGCCGAGGAATTCTTTGAATGGTGTGCGGCCAGCTGCGGCACCGGCGGCAGTGCCTGTCAAATGCGGCGAGAATTTACCGTCGCGCGTGAATTGCAGCATGCGCTGGTGGCCAGCGGCGGGGTTCGCTAGCGAGCCGGGGATGATCTTGTCGACCGTCGCGCGGTTCTTCATGAGGTCGATGCCGTCGATGTAGCGGCGGCCCAAGCCTAGTGCGATGGCGCCATAGGGAGTGGAGTTGATTTCCGCCGGTGCAATTTCGCGCACGGTCTCGGCCGCGTGCTTGCCGAAATGCTGAATTTCGCTGATGGATTCCTGCTCGCTATTCTCAGGGTTGAACAGGCGTTCCTTGGTGTAGCGCACGAAGCGCAGCGTGCCGCGATACAAGCTGAACCCGGCGGCGATCATGGCGATGTCGCGCACGGGTGAGCGCGCCAGTCCGTTCACGCCCTTGCCCAATTCGCTGGTCGAGTTGGCGGTGCGTTGCGCCAGTTTCTCGAATCCGGTCCACACGCCGGCGGTGGCGAGGCCATAGGGCACGGCGGCGGCAAGGTTGCGGATGATCTGGTATGTCACATGGCCAAGCGGGCGCGTTGTCGCGTCGCGGTGGCGGTAGACGAATCCGCCCACCGCGCGGTCAAAGCCCGAGGGTTGCGCGCCGGTATCGGGCGCGGCCTGCTGCGTGCCAGACTGGGGGTCTGGCAGCGGGGTGGGCGATAAATGAGCGTTCGTTGACATAGATTTTCTCACCCTCAGAGTAGCATGAGGGGGTAAAACCATGTGTGACAGTTGCATGAAAGTTCCTTGATTTTCCTCGATTTTGTTGCAGTGCGAAAAGGGTGGCGCGGGGGCGGTGAATGGGTTACAAGCCACTGCAACTACGAGGCTTTATGAGCAAACCGCGCATTCTTTCGGGCGTGCAGCCCACCGGCAACCTGCATCTTGGGAATTACCTCGGCGCCATTCGCAACTGGGTGAGCCTGCAAGATTCGCACGAG
>JBEIOT010000004.1:0-21001 GCA_040377415.1 Azospirillum sp.
AACATGCGCGTTCGGCATCTTTTCGATTTTCGATTGCAGGATGCCAAGACGCAGCTCGTAGCTGGTGGTGTGGATGTCGGTAACGAGACCCCAACCGAGGCGCGAACGGATGCGTTCTTCCATGCCTTCGAGATCGGCCGGCGAACGATCGCCCGAGATGATCAGCTGCTTGTGCTGGTCGATCAGCGCGTTGAAGGTGTGGAAGAATTCTTCCTGCGTTGAATCCTTGCCCGAGATGAACTGCACGTCATCGACCATCAGAACATCGACCGAACGGAAGTACTCTTTAAAGGCCATGGTGTCCTTCGAGCGAAGTGCACGAATGAACAGGTACATGAATTTCTCAGCCGAGAGATACACGACCTTGCGCGAGGGATCCGTTTTGCGGATGTGCCAAGCGATGGCGTGCATCAGGTGCGTTTTGCCGAGGCCGACGCCACCATAAAGGAATAGCGGGTTGCCCCCGGGCACGACCGAGACCGAATCAGCAACGCGGCGAGCAGCAGCGTGCGCGAGTTCGTTGGGCTTGCCGACGACGAAGTTGTCGAAGGTGTAGCGCGGATCAAGCGGCGCGCTGATGCTGTCGGGGTTGATCGGCTTGTCTTCGTTGGCGTTGGCAGCGCGGCCGAGCATGGCAGCTTCCAAACCACCGGCGGGCATCGCCTGCTGTTGTTGCGCCGGGTTCACGGCAACGGGTTCGGCTTTCACGAAGATGTCCACCGAGTGCACGCCTTGGTCTTCCTGGCACCAGAAGCGCAGGATGTTCTCGGCGTAGTGCGCGATGATCCACTCGCGCATGAAGCGCGTCGGCACGGTGATCATCACCTGGCCGTTCTTTACGTCAGCGAGTTTCAGCGGCTGAAGCCAGCTTTTGAAGATCGCTTCGCCGTAGCTAGCGCGCAGTTTTTCGCGCACACGTTCCCAACGAGCGAAGTGATCGGGACGGCGTGTCTGGATGGATTGATGCTCGACCATTATTGCTTACTCTTTTCTTATTATGCTTGCAGCCACGGCAAGCCGGCGGATTTCCATCCGCTCGTCGTGCCACGTTGACGGTTGTTGTTCATGTCGCCCTCGAAGCCACCGGCGACGTTATAAGCGTGCGCGTAACCAGCCTGTGTTGCAGCAGCTGCTGCATCGGCCGAGCGCCCGCCCGTCTTGCACAGGAAATAGAGCGGCGCCGATTTATCGGGATGCTGCTGTTCAAGCCGTGCAATGAAGTCGGGGTTGAGGTCGAAGTTGGGGTAGAACTTCCACGACAGGGTTTCGGTCTTCTTACCAATGTTATCGAGGTTGGGAAGGCCGGCGAACGTCCACTCGGGGGTCGTGCGCACATCGATCAGTTGTGCAGTTTTGTCGGCTTGCAGAGCTTCCCAGGCTTCTTGCGGTGAAACATCACCGGCATAGAGCGAAGTCGGGTTAGCACGCAGTGCGGACATACTGTCTCATCCATCCATGGTCCGGCATTGGGAATACCGGTTTGTCGTTGAAGGCAATCCTGCGAATGCAGGCAATAGGAAGGGGTTTGCTGCCGACGGGGCAGCGACACACAGAGGTATTTATTCGAATTCTTGGTGTTCTAAGAAGTAACGCTTATGCAGCGAGCGATTTAACGCGCGCGGCCAAACGGCTCACCTTGCGGCTGGCAGTTGCCTTAGGCAGAACGCCTTTGGTCACGCCACGCATGATTTCCGGTTGTGCATTCTTAAGTGCTTCTTGCGCAGCCTTGCTATCGCCCGAGGCGATGGCCGATTCAACTTTCTTAATGAAAGTCTTAATGCGGCTTTCGCGCGAACGGTTTACTGCCGTCCGAGTTTCGGTTTGCCGGATGCGTTTCTTTGCCGACTTATGATGTGCCATGGTGAACCCATTTGTTGTTAACGTCTCGTTATCGAGAGGGCGGAAACTATCGACGGGATTGTCCACCGTCAAGCGCTTTTATTCACAGCCGTGAAGAAAAAATAATGGACGCCGCAAACCCGCAGGAAACCTAGCGTTTTCGAGCTTTGCCGCGCAAAGGCTGGCATTGCGGACACCAGTAGGTGGAACGCCCTGCATGCACCGCCGATTTGATGCTTGTTTTGCAGCTGGTACAGGCGATGTTTTCACGTTCGTAGACAAGAAACCGATGCTGGAAATATCCGCTCGTTCCATCCGTACCTAGGAAGTCGCGCAGGGTCGATCCGCCGGAATTGATCGCGGCGTTAAGAACTTTACGAATGGATTCGACCAGTTCAGGCGCCTTTTGCGCAGTTTTGTGGGCGGGCGTATCCGGGTGGATACCAGCCAGGAACAGGCTTTCGGAGGCATAGATATTGCCCACTCCGACCACCAGCTTTTGGTCCATAAGCACTGGTTTTATCGGGCCTTTTCGGCGCTCCAGCGACTTAACAAGGTAGGCAGCGGTGAAGTCCTTCGACAACGGCTCGGGCCCCAAATGGGCCAGCAAGGCGTGCGTGCCCTCCTCTTTCGTGCTGAAAACGTCGATAATGCCGAAACGGCGGGGGTCGTGGAACACGCAAAGCGTGCCGTTGGCAAGATGCAGGATGACATGGTCGTGCTTCTTAGGTTCATAGCCCGCAGCCGGAATCACGCGGAAACTGCCGCTCATGCCCAGATGGGCCAGCAGCACATCGCCACTATCCAGGTCGATCAGCAGGTATTTGGCGCGGCGGCGGATATCGGTGACGATGCGGCCCGTGAGTCGTTCTTCCAGATCGCCCGGGAACGGAAAGCGCAGATCGCGGCGACGCAGCTCCACCTCATCGATGCGCTGGCCTTTCACGGTTTTGAGCAAACCGCGACGCGTCGTTTCCACCTCGGGTAGTTCGGGCATGTCCTCTCCACTTGTGGCCTAGTACAAAACCCGCTAAGTCCACGCGCACCAAAAGGTAGGGCATGAGCGCAGAGAAACAAGAAGCATCGTTCGGATTTACCCGCGTGGACGCGGATGCCAAGGAAGGCATGGTGCGCGGCGTGTTCAGTTCCGTCGCCAGTTCCTACGATATCATGAATGATTTCATGAGTGGCGGCATGCATCGTTTGTGGAAGAACGACTTTGTTCGCCATGTGCAGGTAGGACCTGCAGCAAAACTTTTAGATCTCGCTGGTGGTACGGGCGACATCGCCATTCGCCTGCGCGAGCGTACCGGTGCGCCTGTCATCATCTGCGATATCAACCACGACATGCTGAAAGCCGGCGTCGCGCGTCAGTTCGATGCAGGCAAATCCGAAGGCCTAACCTTCGTGTGCGGTAATGCGGAACACTTACCAGTGGCTGATAATTCGCTCGACATCATCACCATTGCGTTCGGGTTGCGCAACGTCACCAACATCCAGCAGGCATTGAACGATGCGTACCGCGCGTTGCGCCCGGGTGGCAAATTCCTGTGCCTCGAGTTCAGCCACGTAACGAACCCGTTGATGAAAAAAATGTACGACGAGTATTCGTTCCGCGCGATCCCGAAAATTGGCGAGATCGTGGCTGGTGACCGCGCGAGCTATCAATACCTCGTCGAATCCATCCGCATGTTCCCCAAGCAAGAGGAACTGAAACGCATGATGGAAAAAGCAGGCTTTGGCCGCGCGAAGTATACCAACCTCACCTTCGGCGTCGTCGCCATTCACGAGGGAGTAAAAATTTAATGCTGCGTGACCTGCACTATTCGCTTCGCACCTTGTGCATCGGCTGGACCCTGGCGCGCCACGATGCGCTGTTCGGGCTTGAAGCCGTGGGCGCACCGGGTTGGGTGCTGTTCACGCCGCGCATGGTGGCGCGTCGCAGCAAACTGCGTCGCGGCGTTCGCCTTGCCAATGCGATGCAAGCGTTGGGGCCAAGCTTCATTAAAGCAGGCCAAGCGCTGAGCACGCGCGCCGATCTTATCGGCGAAGACATCGCTGCTGACCTAACGATCCTACAAGACAAGCTGCCGCCGTTCAGCAGCAAAGCCGCCAAGGCAATGATTGAAGAACAGCTCGGCGCGGCGATCAGCGAGTTATTCGCGAGCTTCGAAGACGATGCACATGCAGCGGCATCCATCGCGCAAGTGCATTTCGCCGTGACCAAGGGCGGCGACGATGTGGCGGTGAAAGTGCTGCGCCCGAATATCGAGCACGCTTTCCAGCGCGATCTTGACCTGATGTTCTGGCTCGCGCGACTCGCCGAGCGCCGCCTGCCCCGCTACCGTCGCCTGAAACCGGTCGAGGTGGTGGAGACCTTCGCCAACACCATTCGCATCGAGCTTGATCTGCGCATGGAAGCAGCGGCCGCCGAAGAATTACGCAAGAACACGGCGAGTGACCCGAACTTCTACGTGCCGCAAGTGCATTGGGAACATACCGCCAAGCGTGTGCTGTGCACCGAGCGCATTCGCGGTATTTCATCGGGTGATAATGCAGCACTGCAAGCGGCGGGAATTGATCTCGACGCGACAATGCAGAAAGCAGCGACCGCCTTCTTCAACCAAGTCTTCCGCGACGGTTTCTTCCATGCCGACATGCATCCGGGCAATTTGTTCGTGCTGCCGGATGGTCGTTTGGCGCCTGTCGATTTCGGCATCATGGGGCGCATCAGCCATCACGACCAGCTCACCCTCGCGCGTATCCTGCATGGTTTCCTGAAAGGCGACTTCATGACGGTCGCTCGCGTGCATCGCGAGGCGGGATGGATCCCCGCCCATGTATCGGTCGAGCAATTCGCGCAAGCGGCGATGGCCGTTGGCCAACCTATCATGGGCAAAGCATTGAATGAAATTTCAGTGGGCCGTTTACTCGGCCAGCTCATCGCCATCGCCAACACGTTCGAAATGGAAACGCAGCCGCATCTGCTGCTGCTGCAAAAGACGATGATGACCGCCGAGGGCGTGGGCCGTGGCCTCAACCCCAACATCAATATGTGGAAACTTTCCGAGCCGTTGATCCAGCAATGGGCCGATGAGAATTTCAGCGGCCCTGCCCGCGCCAAGGCCTATGCCAAAGAAGTACGCGAAACGCTGGCCGATGCGCCACGGGTGCTGCGCGAAGCGAAAGAGTTCCTCGAGAACATCAAAGAGCGCGGCATTACGTTGTCGGTGCAATCGCTTGCCTCGCTCGAAGCCCAAAAGGCCGCCCATCACCGCCAATGGCTGCGGCTGGGCTGGAGTGCAACGCTTGCGGTCGTTGGGTTGCTTGGAGCGATGGTCTGGGAGCTATTTTAATTGGTCCATACGCTTCACGGCGATGCCCACCAAACCCGCTTCATCTAATGTCTCCTTAATTGCCCGCTCATCCATCATGCATTCCGCCGTTATGACGATCTCTGCCAACCAATGGTATCCTGCGTTCGCCACTGGTAGCACGGCGCGCAGATGCTTTTGCCATGGCTGATGGAAATGTGGATCAAGTGACAATAATCGATGGATCAGCGTGTGGTGCATTACACGGGTTTCTTCCTCATCTCTGTATGCTTCGCCTTTTTGCATAGAAATAATGCCTAACGCTTCATCCCTGTTCACACAAAAATCCCTGTAACCCGGGATATGCTCTTGCAACAATGCAGTTGCGTTCGCGCCGTCTGTTATGACTTCTCCACTTTTTATTTTCTGTTCAAGAATGGACCAATCGAACGGTGTGAGCCACGCTACCGCGCGCTCACAAATCGCTGTATATTTTGACGGGTCGTAGCTCATCGGCGCAATGCCGATATACCCTTTCTTTTCTCCATAGCTTCCCATTAGGCCATAAAGCGCGCGAGCATCGATTCCTAGTACGATACCGCGATTTTGGTCACCGTAAGTGTGCCACAAATGCGCATTATCGCGGCGCGCGGCAGTGCTTAGCACGTAGATGCTCCCGATAAGTTTCTGGATCGAGACATTTCGTTCGCCAAACAGCGGTGAGACGCATCGGTAATATTCGTTAGCTGCCCAAACGATTTCATTGGCATCGCCAGAAGGATGGGAGGCAAAGTCTTTGTAATGAGTCATCAGCAGACGCCCCGTGCGGATGATTTTTTTGAACACCTCGGCACTCGTGTAATGATAGAGGATGCCTTCGGGAATTCCCTTAAGTGGCGGAAATCGACTGGTGTAGCGTTCTATTTTCTGCATGGGCAAATGATAAAAATTTGGGGTTTGCGACTTGCTTTTGGCTGTTTGGCACAATAAATACATACAGCAAATGTAAATCTGTGGAATTCACAAATGGCCTTGCCGCGCAGTGTATTACTCATCATCTCCGGTTCTGTTTCGGCGTATAAATCGCTGGAGCTGATTCGCCTGTTGAAGGCCGAGGGCGTGGTGGTCACCACCATCCTCACCCGTGGCGGCGCTCAGTTCGTGACGCCGCTGGCGGTCAGCTCGCTCACCGGCACTAAAACCTACGACGATATGTTCAGCCTCACCGACGAGATCGAGATGGGGCATATCCAACTCAGTCGCATTGCGGATGTGGTGCTGGTCGCCCCCGCGAGCGCCGACCTGCTGGCGAAGATGGCGCAAGGGCTGGCCGATGATCTGGGCACCACTGCGTTGCTCGCCACCAACAAACCCGTCATCGTCGCGCCCGCGATGAACCACAAGATGTGGCACCACGCCGCGACGCAGCGCAACCTGGCGCAACTTCGCGAAGATGGCATCACAGTCATCGAACCGACCGAAGGCGACATGGCGTGCGGCGAGTTCGGCATTGGCCGACTGGCGGAGCCAAAAGACATCGTCGCTGCGCTGCGCGGTTTTGTGCGCAGCGGCGCGCTCAGCGGCAAACGTGCCATCGTCACCAGCGGGCCGACGCATGAACCGATCGATCCCGTGCGCTTCTTGGGCAATCGCAGCAGCGGCAAACAAGGCCACGCCATTGCAGCGGCGCTGGCGAATGCGGGTGCAGAAGTCACGCTTGTGAGCGGCCCGACGCAGCAGGCAGCGCCTGCAGGCGTGAACGTGGTGAACGTAACGACCGGCGCGCAAATGCTGAAAGCCGTCGAAGCCGCATTGCCTGCCGACATTCTTGTGGGTGCAGCGGCGGTGGCCGACTGGAAGCCCTCGACCGTTTCGGAACAGAAAATCAAAAAGCAGAACAAGCTCGATGTGCTGCAGCTGGAGTTCTTGCCGACGGACGATATTCTGGCGAGCATTGCACAGCATGCGAAACGCCCTGCCCTTGTGGTCGGATTCGCTGCCGAGACGGAGAATGTGCCCGTGAATGCCAAAGCCAAACGTTTGGCGAAAGGTGCGGACTGGATTTTAGCGAATGACGTCAGCCAGAACGTGTTCGGTGCAGATGAGAACGAAATATTGTTCATCACCGCCGAGGGCGAAGAAAACTGGCCGCGCATGAGCAAGCAGGCCGTCGCCGACAAACTCGTTGAAGCCATTTGTGCGACCTACACGCGCAAACCCACACTCGTGAAAAAGGACAAAAAAGCATGAGCACCAAACCTGTCACCATTCCGGTCACTCGCCTACCCCACAGCGAAGGCTTGGCCTTGCCAGCGTACGCCACCGAACACAGCGCGGGCATGGACCTGCTGGCGGCGGTGGAGACCACCATCAAGCTGGCGCCCGGCGCGCGCATCCTGGTGCCGACAGGCCTGAGCATCGCACTGCCAGAAGGCTACGAGGCGCAAATTCGCCCGCGCTCTGGCCTCGCATACAAGCATGGCATTTCGCTGGTGAATTCGCCCGGCACCATTGATGCTGATTACCGTGGTGAAGTGGGCGTACTGCTCATCAATCTTGGTCAGGAACTGTTCGTCATCGAACGCGGCATGCGCATCGCGCAGATGGTCATCGCGCCGTATTCGCGTGCGCAATTCTCGGAAGTGCTCGAGCTTCCCAGCACCGATCGCGGTGCAGGCGGATTCGGTAGCACGGGGACGCGCGGCTAATGCTCGTCACCTCCAAAAAATTATTCTACGCGGTCGAGGCAGTGCTGTTCATTGCCTTCAACGCGAAAGCTGGCCCCATTTCGGGCAAGGACATTGCCGAAAAGCAGAACCTGCCGGGTCGCTACCTTGAGCCCATGATGCAAAAGCTGGTGCGCAGCGGTGTGCTACGCGGCGTGCGTGGCCCGCAAGGCGGTTACGTGCTGGGGCGCGAACGCCGCCGCATTACGCTGGCCGATATCTGTAGCGCGCTGGATGAAGGCGCGGAGCTGCCGGAGCAGACCACGCCGCTGGGCGACCAGGTGTTGCGCCCGCAGACCGAAGTGCTTGAAGCGCAGTGGCGCCAGTCGCTCGCCAGCATCACGATTGCGCATTTATGCGAGAAGGCCGCCGAACAGAAGATCGCGCATGCCTACTCGACCGTTCACGATTTCGCTATTTAAGGAGCCCTCTGTCATGACCATCCGCCCCGCCCTCGACCATCTCGACGAACCGCGCGGTCGCATTTACGACAGCATCCTGGAAACCGTTGGCCACACGCCGCTGGTGAAGCTTGGCCGCATTGCCGAGCAGGCCGGCGCGAAAGCCGAGATACTGGCGAAGCTCGAGTTCTTCAACCCGCTCTCGTCCATCAAGGACCGCATCGCGCTGAGCATGGTGGAAACCGCCGAGCGTGACGGCAAACTGAAACCCGGTAGCGTGCTGGTAGAGCCCACTTCGGGCAACACCGGCATCGCCCTCGCCTTCGTGTGCGCGGCGAAGGGTTACAAACTCATCCTCACCATGCCGGAGAGCATGTCGCTTGAACGTCGCAAAATGCTCAAGTTCCTCGGCGCGACGCTCGAGTTGACGCCTGCGCCGAAAGGTATGCGTGGCGCGATCGAGAAGGCCGAAGAGATCGTAGCGAGCGATCCAAACGCCATCATGCTGCAGCAATTCCAGAACCCCGCGAACCCGTGGATCCATAACCGCACGACGGCGGAAGAAATTTGGGCCGATACGGCGGGTGCGGTGGATGTCTTCATCGCGGGCGTGGGCACGGGCGGCACCATCACCGGTGCGGCGCAAGTGCTGAAGCAAAAGAAAAAGGACGTCAAAATCATCGCTATCGAACCGGAAGATTCGCCGGTGCTGAGCGGTGGCAATCCCGGTCCGCACAAAATTCAGGGCATCGGCGCTGGGTTCATTCCCGACAACCTGCAACGCGACCTGATCGATGAGGTCATTACCATCAGCAACGCCACGGCGTTCGATGTGGCACGCGACCTGGCGAAACTCGAGGGCATCCCCGCCGGTATCTCTAGCGGCGCGACGGTGGCGGCGGCATTGGAAGTCGCCAAGCGCGACGACATGGCGGGCAAGACCATCGTGGTCATCATCGCCTCCAGCGCCGAGCGTTACCTCTCCACTGATTTGTTTGCTGAGTAGATGGTTTTTTATTCGTCATTCCGTGGCGCGTCTTTTGCCTTGGCAAGAGACGCGAGCGCGGAATCTGGATCCTGCGCAGGCTTCGCCTCGCAGGATGACAGTGTTATATGAAGCTCGAGCAACAGCGCCGCTACGCGCGGCAAATTATGCTCGACGAGTTCGGCGAGGCCGGTCAGAAGAAGCTGCTGGATGCAAAAGTGTTGGTCATCGGCGCTGGCGGCCTGGGGTCGCCACTCATTACGTATCTCGCCGCGGCAGGCGTTGGTACCATCGGCGTGGTCGACCATGACCGGGTGGAGCTTTCCAATTTAGCGCGACAGATATTGCACGAGACCGGTGACATCGGTCGCTTGAAGGTCGAATCCGCCAGCGACCGCGTGGCCGAGCTGAATCCCGAAGTGAACCTCATTACCCATGCATTGGAAGTAACGGCAGAGAATGTGGAAGCGCTTATTGCGCCATACGACATCGTCGCCGATGGTTGCGATAACTTCGCCACCCGCTTTGCGGTGAACGATGCCTGCGTGAAGCTGGGCAAGCCCCTAGTGAGTGCGGCCATTGCCGGCTGGCAAGGTCAGGTGATGACCGTGCTAGCAGTTGGCCCGACCTACCGCGACCTTGTGCACCCCGAGGCCCCCGAAGCCAACACCTGCCGCGAAAGCGGCGTCGTCGGCCCCCTCGCCGGTATCATCGGCAGCATGCAGGCGCTGGAAGTCATTCGGGTGATCCTTGGCAAGCCCGCACTGGCAGGCAAAGTTGCTATTTACGATGGTATCACCGCTCAGCAGCGCATCGTCAGCTTATAGCAACACACGATCCGGTGGGCGGTGGCCGTCGGTGAACATCTTGATGTTGATAATGACGCGTTCACCCATTTCGTGGCGCGATTCGATGGTGGCGCTGGCCACGTGCGGGATGAGCAGCACGTTGGGCTGGTTGCGCAATTCTTCCGGGATATTCGGCGCGTGCTCGAATACATCGAGCCCCGCTCCGGCGATGATGTTCTCTTTCAACGCGTGCACGAGTGCCTTCTCGTCGATGATGGCGCCGCGCGCGGTGTTGATGAGGTACGCGTCGCGCTTCATGAGGTGCAGCTGCGGCGCGCCGATCATGTGGTGACTTTCCGCCGTGTGCGGGCAATGCAGGGTCACGATGTCGGCAGCAGCCAGTAACCCATCGAGCGTGGAAACGTAGCTGGCGTTGAATTCTTTTTCCAGATCGGGGTGCAACTGCGTGCGCTGGTAATACACCACGTTCAGGCCGAAACCGGCGGCGCGTTTGGCGACCGCGCGACCGATACGGCCCATGCCGATGATGCCAAGCGTTTTGCCATGCACGCGGTGGCCCAGCAGATACATCGGGTTCCAACCGGTCCAGGTCTTCTGGCGAATGGCTTGCTGCGCTTCGCCCAAACGGCGTGGCACGGCGAGGATGAGGGCCATCGTCGCATCTGCCGTGTCTTCGGTCAGCACGCTGGGTGTATTGCTCACCAGCACGCCTTTCTCTTTGGCGTAGGCGACGTCGATATGGTCATGCCCGGCGCCGAAATTGGCGATGAGTTTGAGCTCGGGCAGCAATGCGTCGATGGTCGCGGCGTCCACGGGGTCGGCCAGTGTGGGTACTAGAACCTCAGCGCCCTTGGCGGCTTTGGCCAGCGGGGCTTTGTCGGGCCCGGTCACGGTGAACAGTTCACCAAGGCGATCCATGGTGGCTTGCGGCAGTTGCTGGGTCAGGTGCACGCGGGTCATGGACAAGGGCTTAGCATCCCTGCTAAGCTGCCGCCAGTATGATGATGCGCCGCGCAGTTTTTTGCTTACTGCTTCTCGCCAGCCCCGCGTTGGCGCAGGACGCGTCCATCCTGAATCCGTCGGGCCTGCCCATTCCGCGTTTCGTCTCGTTGAAATTCAACGAGGTGAATGTGCGTGTGGGCCCGGGCAAGCGTTACCCCATCCGCTACGTGTATAAGCGCCAGCATCTGCCGGTGCAGATCGTGGAAGAATTCGCCCACTGGCGCAAAATTAAAGACTTCGAAGGCGCGACCGGTTGGGTACAAAAAACGCAGCTCGATGGCACGCGCACCGCCATGATCATGGACAAACCGCAGAATCTTTATCCCGATCCCGAGGTGAAGCGCGCGCCCATCATTCGCGCCGCGCCGCAGGTCATCGCCCCCGTGGTGGAATGCCTGCCCGACTGGTGCGAAATGGAAATGGCCGGCACCCGCGCATGGATCCGCAAAGCGGATATCTGGGGTGTGGGGCGTGAGGAAGTCTTCGAGGAATAATTGAGTTATTCGCCGACGGCACATACTGTGCCGCAACTCACGCCGCTCAAGGCTGGCGCGCCTACTGGCGCGAACTTTACTAGTAACCCGTCATGATCCGATCGACGAGTTCTTTCACGCTCGGCACGAAGCCGTTGCTGTAGAACGGGTCGGCGGCGAACTTGTAGGCGTTGTGGCCGCTGAACATGAGGTTGTTGTCCACATCGCCACCGCGCACGATGTCCTGCAGGGTCTTCTGGATGCAGAAGCTGCGCGGATCGGCTTTTTTGCCGGTGGTGTAATCGTCGTGGTCTTTCCAGTTGCTGAACGCGCAATGCGACAGGCAGCCCATGCAATCCACTTGGTCCTGGTGAATTTCCTGACCTTTGGCGGGCGACACGAAGATCATCGTGTCATCGGGCGTTTTGAGGGCTTCGGTGAAGCCAAGATCATTCCAGCGATTTACTTTTTCAAGGTCTTCCGGCGTCATGTAGTGCGGGCGCTTGCGCGGGCCGAAACCGTAGGTCTCGGTCATGTAACCTTCCGGCTCCATGCTGAACGGCACTTGGCGCTCGCTGCGGCCACGCAGTTCCTGGATGAACGGGTTGTTCACCGCCGAGCTGTAGAAGCCGGTGGGTGAGAAATGGTTCAGGAACACGTCGCCTTTTTTCAGCGTCATGAGCTTTTGTTTCCAGCTTTCCGGTACTGGCGATTCTTTGGTGAGCAGCGGGCGCGTGCCGAACTGGAACGCGACGGGACCGATCTCGGGATTGTCCAACCAATGTTCCCAGTCCTTCAGGTGCCACGCACCGCCCGCCATGATGATGGGCACATGGTGCAGGCCGACTTCGTTGAGGAAATGGCGAAGTTCTGCCACGCGGGGGAACGGATCCTCGGGACGATCGGGGTCCTCGGAATTGCTGAGGCCGTTATGGCCACCGGCCAACCACGGATCTTCATAAACTACGCTGCCAAGCAGCTCTGGAACTTTGGAATACGAACGCTTCCACAGCGCGCGGAAAGCGCGCATGGAGGACACGATGGGGTGGTAATAGATGCCGTGCTTGGCGGCAATTTCGCTGAGGCGATAGGGCATGCCCGCGCCGCAGGTGACGCCGTGGATGAGACCGGGCGCGCCTTCGAGCACGCCTTCCATCACGCGCTCGCAGCCGCCCATTTCCCACAACACGTTCATGTGGATGCGGCCTTGGCCGTTGCTGGCTTCGTGCGCCCATTGCGCGTGCTTGATGCCCGCGCGGATACCGTTAGCGACGAGTTCCTCGTGGCGCGCGGTGCGCGTGCCGCCGGTGTAAACGAGCGGAACTTGTTCGCCCTCATCGGTGAATTCGAGTTGGTTGACGCCCGAGATGGTGCCCACTGCACCGGCCGCAGCGAATGCGCCCGCGGAAATGCCGTTGCTGGCACCCACACCTTTACCGCCTTCAACGATGGGCAGCACTTCTTTACCGGAAACCATCACTGGTTTCAGTTTGCGGACGAAATCGGGCGAGGCAACAGCGGTCATTTTACAATACTCTGGGTCACAATAATGGGCGCTATATAGGGGCAAACTCCCCCCAAGCCAAACAAATTAATGGGCGGTGCCCCAATGCTGGCCCATGCCCACCTCAACGGTAAGCGGCACGCTGAGGCTCATGGCGCTTTCCATGGCGGTTTTAATGGGCGAAACAAGCGCTTGCGCACGAGCGTCCGGCGCTTCGATCACCAGTTCATCGTGCACTTGGAGCAGCAGGCGGGTTTCCGATTCGCCTTTTAGCAATGCATCGACCTTGACCATGGCGCGCTTGATGATGTCGGCCGCCGAACCCTGCAATGGGGCGTTGATGGCCGCACGCTCGCTGAACTGGCGGAAGGCACCGTTCTTGGAGTTGATGTCCTTCACGTGGATGCGCCGTCCATCGAGCGTGAGCACGTAGCCATGGCCGCGTGCGAATTCGATGGTGGTGTCCATATATTCGCGGATGCCGGGATACTGCGCGAAATATTTGGCGATGTAGTCGGAAGCTTCCTGGCGCGAAATGCCCATGCGGGTCGCCAGACCATGTGCGCTCATGCCGTAGATGATACCGAAATTGATGGTCTTTGCGGAGCGACGCAGATCGGCGCTGACTTGGTCCACCGGTACGCCGAACATCTGGCTGGCGGTCACGGCATGCACATCTTTGCCGGTGGCGAAGGCTTCTTTGAGGCTTGGGATATTAGCGACATGCGCCAGCAGGCGCAGTTCAATTTGCGAGTAATCGGCCGAGATAAGTTTGAACCCATCGGGCGCCACGAACGCTTCGCGGATCTTGCGGCCTTCTTCGGTGCGGATGGGGATGTTCTGCAGGTTGGGGTCGGTGCTGGACAAACGGCCCGTAGTGGTCGCGGCCATTTGGTAGCAGGTGTGCACGCGGCCATCGCGCGGCGAAATGGCGTTGGCCAGCGCATCGGTGTAGGTGCTTTTGAGTTTGCTGAACTGCCGCCAGTCGAGCACTTTGCGCGCGATGGGCTGACCGCTTTCGGCGAGTTCTTCGAGCACACCGACATCGGTGCCATAAGCGCCCGACTTGGCAGACTTCTTACCACCGGGCAGGTTCAGTTTATCGAACAACACTTCGCCCAGTTGCTTGGGGCTGCCGATGGTGAATTCGGTACCCGCTAGCGCCCAGACTTCTTTTTCCAGCGTGCCGATATGGCCAGCGAATAGCTGCGAAAGCTCACTGAGTTTTTTAGTGTCGACCAACACGCCGGTCGCTTCCATTTCGGCGATGATATGGATGAGCGGGCGCTCGATTTCCTCATACACGCGCGTCACCTGTTTTTGCGACAGCTGCGGCATGAAATAATCGTAGAGGCGGAAGGTAAAGTCGGCGTCTTCGGCGGCGTAGGCCGAGGCTTTTTCAATTTCAATTTCGGAAAACAGTTTGCGTGATTTGCCGGTGCCCGTGACTTCATCGTAAGAGATCATTTTGTGGTTCAGGTAGGTCTCGCACAGGAAATCCATCCCCTGCCCGTGCAGCCCACCGGTGAGGCAATAGCTCATCAGCATGGTGTCGGCAGCGGGCGTGATGTCCACGTTGTACTTCTTCAGCACGACCAGATCGTATTTCAGGTTATGGCCGATCTTGAGCACCGACTTATCGGTGAGCAACGGGCGCAGCATTTCGAGCGCGCGATCGCGATTGATTTGCCCATCGGCGAGTCGCGTGACGCCTTTGTCGCTGGGTGCATCGAACATGCTCGCCTGCGTGGGCGCGCCTTCGATGACGTGGCCCAACGGAATGTAGCACGCCTTGCCCGCTTGCGTGGCGAGGCTGATGCCGACAAGTTCGACCTCCACGGCGTCCAGCCCCGTGGTCTCGGTGTCGAAGGCAACATAACCCGTTGCCAGCGCCGCATCGATCCAGCGCTGCAGCGCGGCTTCGTCGTGCACAGTTTCGTAGCTAACATCTTTGGGCACGATGGGTTGCACCACACCTTCAAGTTTTGCCGGCTGCGCGTGGATGCTCGGCGCTTTCGCACTTTCACCTGCGAACGGTGCTTGGGCAGAAGCACTGCCGAATTTCTTCATCAGTGAGGTGAAGCTTTGCTGCTCCAAGAATGCATAGAGCGCGGTGTTATCCAGCGGCACGAGGTCGAAGGATTCAAGCGGCGTGGGCAGCGGCACATCGCGTTTGAGTTCCACCAGGCGGCGCGACATGCGCGCGGCTTCGGCGTGCGTGGTGAGTACTTCGCGGCGCTTGGGTTGCTTGATGTTCTCAAGATTGGCCAGCACGCCTTCGACATCGCCATAGGCATTGATGAGTTCGGCAGCGGTCTTGGGGCCGATGCTTGGCACGCCTGGCACGTTGTCGACCGAATCGCCGATGAGCGCTTGCACTTCGACCACCTTGCACGGGTGCACGCCGAATTTCTCCATCACTTCGGCTTCGCCGATGGGTTTGTTCTTCATCGGGTCGAGCATGCTGACGCCGTCGCAGATGAGCTGCATCAGGTCTTTGTCTGAGGAAATAATAATGACTTCGCGCCCTTGCGTCACCGCGTGGGTGGCGTAGCTGGCGATAAGGTCATCGGCCTCGAAGCCTTCCATCTCGATGGCGGGGATGTTGAGCGCGCGGGTCGCTTCGCGCACCAGCGGGAATTGGGGGATGAGATCATCCGGCGCGGGCGGACGGTGCTCTTTGTATTGCGCATACATCTCGTTGCGGAAGCTGGTGCGTCCCGCATCGAAAATGACCACGAGGTAATCCTCGGCATAGGTATCGCGCAGTTTCATCAGCATGGTGGTGAAACCATAGACAGCACCGACCGCCGTTCCATCTTTACGGGTCAGCGGCGGCAGGGCATGGTAGGCGCGGAAAATGTAGCCGGAGCCATCAACAAGGATGAGACGCGGTTTGCCAGTTTCGGCTTTTGCTTGTGCGGTGGTGCTCATGATGGGTATGACCTACCTAGGTATTACCTCACAGGAAAGCAAAAGCGCCATGTCGTCCCCATCCCTTACCGGCCCCGAGATCGCCCCCAAAAGTGGCAACGTGAAACATGTGGTGATCTTCCTGCACGGCGTGGGCAGCAATGGCGATGATCTTATCGAACTGGGCCACATGGTGCAGGATGCCCTGCCCGACACGCAGTTCCTCTCGCCCAATGGCGCACAACCGTTCGACCAGGCACCGTTCGGCTATCAATGGTTCAGCCTTCGCGAACGCACGCAGGAGAAAATGCTCGCCGGTGTGCGCGAGGTGACCCCGGCGGTGAATGCGTACATCGACGAAGTGAAAGCCCAGTATGGCGTCGAGGATAACCAGATCGCCCTCGTGGGTTTCAGCCAGGGCACCATGACGGCTTTGTATGCAGGCCTGCGCCGCCCGAAAGCGCTGGCGGCCATCGTTGGTTTCTCGGGTGCCATGCTGGGTGGCGAGGAACTGGCGAAGAACCATACCCCCGTCTGCCTCATCCACGGCGAGTATGACGAGGTCGTGCCCTATGCCGCCCTCGCCCACGCCAAAGCGCATCTGGATAAAGCAGGCATTGCGGTGCAGACCCACGCCCGCCCCAATCTCGGCCACAGCATCGACGGCCCGGGGCTGGAGACCATGGTGAAATGCCTGCAGAAATCGTTCGGAATCCGCTGATTCCGTCATCATATCGTCACATAGGGGGGCTACAAGCACTCCATGGAACTGCGAAACGAACTTATCGAAAAGATGGCTGCCCTGCGTGAAGACCCACAGGTCCAGCGGCGCGAGCTGATGTTCGCGATGGCGCTCACCTGCTATCGCGGCACGACCGAAGCCGAACGCGCCGGCGACCCTGCCGATGCAGCCATGCGTGATCTGGCGCGCAAGCATTACGTTGAAGCGCTGATGAACAAGGATGTGAATCCCGTCGATGCGGAAATGTTCGCCGCGTATATCGAGTACAAAAACTCTTCGGCTATCGAGCTGACCAGCAAGCTGGTCTCGCTGGTGGCGACTTTGGGACGTACTGCAAGTATGCGTTCATCGCTGCCGGTGCACATGCAAAGCGCCCCCTCATTCGCCATTGCTGACCGCGTAAGCGACAGGATGGCGCAGATGCTCGATGGTCAGGAAGAGAATTACATCGCCATGATGCGTTGCCTGATGCCGCGCGATTATCGTAGCCAAAGCTTTGTGATCGGCAGTGCGGTCCGCAGTGATGTGGAATTCGATTTTGTCGGCACTGGGCCACGTGAGAAGGCAGAACGTTTTAGAGGCATGCTTAACACATTAAAGGACGAGCTTGGCATCGATAGCCTGCACGTCACTGTGCGCGATGGGAAACCCAGCCGTGGTATCGTGATGGATTGCAAGGTTACGGCCGAGGCATCGCTTATTAAAGCGCTGGCTGAAACTTACGGCAAAGAGCCAGAACGTTTCAAAAAACTAGCGGCGCAGGCAGCCGCACCATCGCGCCAGCGCGGTTAAGCTTTTGTGCCCACGGCTTGCGCGATGTTCGCGTAACCATCGCGTGCGAGTAATTCTACCAGCCCTTTGTTGATCTTCTCGACCAAGCCGAAGCCTTGATAGATGAGCGCGGTGTACAGCTGCACAGCAGATGCACCGGCACGAATTTTCTCATACGCATCTTCAGCGCTGCTGATGCCACCGACACCGATGAGCGGCACTTTGCCTTGCGTCATTTTGTAGACCTTGCGCAGCACTTGCGTGCTGGGGCCGAATAGCGGTTTGCCGCTGAGGCCCCCCTGCTCGCCGTTATGCTGCACGGTCGTGTTGCTGACGATGAGCCCGTCGATGTTCTCTTCCATCGCCACCTGTGCGATGGCGATGAGCGCGGCGTCATCATTATCCGGCGCAATTTTGACGAAAATGGGTTTGCTAGCGAAGCCGTGGTCGGCGATCAATTTTGCGCGTTCGGCGTGCAGGCCGCGCACTAATGCGGTGAGTTCTTCCTTCGCTTGCAGATTGCGCAGGCCCGGCGTGTTGGGCGAGCTGATATTGGCGGTGATGTAATCAACGTACCCATAAAGCGCATGCATGGCGCTGGTGTAGTCGGCCAGTGCGTCGGTGCTGTCTTTGTTCTTGCCCACGTTGCCGCCGACGACACCGCCGTGCTTGTTCGCCGCTAAGCGCGCTGCCGCTGCATCCATGCCTTCATTATTGAATCCAAGGCGGTTAATGACGGCTTGCTGCTTGGTGAGACGGAACAAACGCGGCTGCGGATTGCCCGGTTGCGCGCGCGGCGTCACGGTGCCGACTTCGACAAAACCAAAGCCTGCGGCGTGTGCACCTTCCATTGTCTCCGCGTTCTTATCGAACCCCGCAGCAAGGCCGACGGGCGACAGAAGCTTTAAGCCCGCGAGTTGCGTGGCGAGCGATGCGTGCGTGAAATTACTTTTGGGGGCCAAGCCCATTTGCAGCGCATGAATAGCAGCGCGGTGCGCCTTTTCGGGCGGCAGCAGGAACAGGGCGGGACGAAATGCGCAATACAGTGACATGCGCACTGCCTAGCAGTGCGGGCCCGTGCTTTCAACTAGCGGATGATGCGCACGCCATTGTTGCTGGTGATGCTGCGGCTGGTGGATGCCACGCGCTGCGTGGTGGCCGATGGCTGGCGCAGCACCGTCATCGGGTTGAACAGCTCGCCGTTCTTTTTGATGCGGTAATCAAGGTGCGCGCCGGTCGAGCGACCTGTGCTGCCAAGCTCGCCGACTTTCTGGCCCTGGCGCACCTGCTGGCCCACGCGCACCGATTGCGCACTCATGTGGCCGTAGCTGGATTCGCTACCATCGCGGTGTTTCACGCTCACATATTTACCGTAGCGCGAACCGTTCTCGACCTTGGTCACGACACCATCGGCCGAAGCGAGCACGGGCGTGCCGATCGCGGCGGCGATGTCGATACCGCCATGGAAGCTGTCGCGGCCATGGAAGGGATCCTTGCGGCTGCCGAAGGCGGAAGTGAATTTCTGCACGACGCTCGCGGGCAGCGGCCATGCATGGCTGATGCGGCCGAATTTGGCGGGCTGCTCAGTGGCGCTGCTGGCGCCGAACAGGTCGAGTACATCATCGTCTTTCGTGCGGCTGATATTGACCGAAGCAGGCAAGGTGCGCGGGGCCGACATGGAGATGGCCGGGCTTGCAGGACGCTGGATGCGAACGCGCTGGGTGCGCGCGCTGTCTAAACGCATGAAGCCAGAATTCATCATCGCGCGATCGGATCTCATGGCGGGCGCAACGACGCGAACGCCGTTCAGGCCCTGACGGGTGGGGGTAAGCGAAATGAAGCGGGGCTGGATGGCCTGACCGGCATCGGCCACGATCATGGGGGCATCGGTCGCGTGGGCTCCGGCGGCGTAAGCCACCAGCAGTAATACCGCCCCCACTTTGTTCTTCAGACCCATCATCATGCCCTATGAATGTTCTACTCCCTTTGTAAAGCAATCGCCATGCCAGTTTTGTGGGCCCATGCGTGGTAAATTTGCCGCCGAAGCGCCCATTGTGCCACTAGCCCTAGATGTATTGACCGGAGCGCTTGCTATATGTGGTTGGCCATGCATGAATCGGTGGGTCACCAACCACTATAAAAATATAGCAAAAAACATGATGCGTGTTGCCCTGCCCCGGTTCGACCGACTCTTGATCACCACGGCCCTGATGGGAGCCGCACTTTGCGTCGCCTCCCCCGCCAATGCCGCGTTCGACCCCAACGCCGACACTTCGGCCAGCGGTCCCGCTGCTACCATTTCGAACAAACGCCTGCCCGATACGGGTGTGCTGAGCGATGACATGCCGACCCGCCCGCTTTATTCGGCTGGCGCTTCGGCCGTCGCACCGACCGCTGCTTCGCCGGGCTACGCGTCGCCGTTTGATCCTATTAAAATGCCGCGTCCGCTTTATCCGTCGCGCACGGGCATGGCCGCTGCACCGCAGCCCGTTGCTGTGCCGGCACAAGTGCGCGCCATCGAGCCGATCCAAACGCCGGCGACCGTGGCTGCTGCCGCCAGCGCACAAGGTAGCATTGCCCCGCTGCCTTCGATGACGACCAATATCCCTGCGGTCGCGCCGCAACCCATCGTATTGCAAGCACCTGTCGTGGCCAACGCATCGCGCATGCCCGGCCTGCCGCCGGTCGATGCCGCAACGGCTGCCCGTGCCGAAGCTATTATGCAGGCTGAACGCGCCCCCATCGTTGTCGCCGAGCCGGTTTCGGTCGCTGCTGTTCCTGCTTCCGCGAACGCCGGCTTCATTGCCCCCGCTCCGCTGATCGCGCAAACGCCGATGGTCGTGGCAACTCCGGTCGTTGTGCCAGAACGCATCGGCACCGTGCCGCCCGCGAGCCTGCCTGCACCAAAGCCGATCGTGGTCGCCACCATACCGCAGCCCGTCGACGATATCAGCCCTGTTATCCAGCCCGACCTCTCCTCGCAAAGCCGCGAAGTGTTGGGCACCGTGCCATCGCGCCTCGATTCGCCGAAAGTGGTGGCGGGTGCTGCGCAGCGCGTAAAGCTTGATCGCGTCAGCCCGCAGATCCAGGAAGTACTGGGCAAAGAAGCGCAGGAAGAAAATTACGAAGCCGTGGGTCTGAGCATTAAGGTGCGTCGCCCGGGTCTGGATACGAACTATGAATTGAATAACGCCTACCAATCGCTCATGGGCGGCGACACGACCCGCGCCATCCAGACCTATAAAGAGATCCTGAGCGTGGAGCCGCGCAATGAAGACGCGCTGTTCGGCCTAGCCGCTACGTATCATCGCCTGGGCATGGAAACGCAGGCCCGCCCGTTCTACGCCAACCTGTTAAAAGTGAACCCCAACCATCGGGAAGCGCTCAATAACTTCCTCGTGCTGGTGAGCAACGAATCGCCGCAGGATGCACTGCCGGAGCTGGAACGCCTTGAGATCCGCAACCCGGATTTCAGCCCCATCCCCGCGCAGATCGCCATCGTGTACGACAAGCTGGGCTACC
>JBEIOT010000178.1:0-4039 GCA_040377415.1 Azospirillum sp.
CGCTTCACCGGCACCAGCGCCGATGCCGAAGACGCCGCGCAGGAAGTTTGCTTTGCGCTGGTCGATAAGTTGAAGAAGTTTCGCGGGGACAGCAGCTTCACCACGTGGCTCTATCGCGTGGTGGTGAACACCTGCCACGATATGCGCAAGAAGCGCAGCAATGCCGCCAGCCTGGATACACGCTACACCGAGCTCGACGGCATGCTGCGCGCCGAGAAGGCGGAACAAACGAAACAGGTGAGCTGGCTCTACCGCGCCATCGCCGCGCTAAAGCCACCGCTGCCTGAAACTGCATTGTTGGTGCTGGCGGAAGATCTCAGCCACGCCGAGGCAGGCAAAATTCTCGGCGTCGCCGAATCCACCATCTCATGGCGCATGCACGAAGTGCGCAAACAACTGAAGGAGGCCGCGTCATGAACGACGACGAACTCAACGCCATCAAAAAACTGCTCCGCGACACGCCGCTGCCGACCGATGGCAACGCGAAAAAACGCGCCATTAACAGCGCCTTAGCGCGCTTCGATGAAAAAAAATCAAAATCTTCCCAAGGAATGAGCTGGCTGGATCGTCTTATCGGTACAACCACCAACCGAGGGAGATTCTCCATGAAACACGCTTACGCCATCGCCGGCACGTTCTGCGTCGCCATCTTTGCTACCACCTTGCTTTCTACCACTACACTCATGCCACCGAAGAAGCAGGAGTTCGATGCAGGTGTGGTGCAAGGCGTGCAGGTAGAAAAACCTACCATGAGCGTGAAAGCCCCGAACACATTCGTGCCGCCAGCAGTTCCGTCGCCCACCACGATTCCGAATGAAGCGAAAAAAGAAATGCGTGGGACACTAGAGCATCTCGCTGCGGCGCCGGCACCAACAATGGCTGAAGTCGCCGCTGACATGGCTGCACCCCAATCCATGCGCACTGAAAGCTTTGCTGGTGCTGCATCGGCCAACATGGCCCGTGCCAAAATGGCGCCGCAAGGCCTTGGTTATGGTGGCATCATCGCGCCGTCACCCATGCCCGAGCCGATGCCGTATGTGCAGCACGACGAAGGCCGCGACAAATTCAGCGATATCAAGACAAATGCCACGAAAGTCGTCGCCGAAGACCCCGTGTCGACCTTCTCCATCGACGTCGATACAGCGAGCTACAGCTTCGTGCGCAGCGCACTGAACAACAATCAACTGCCGCAGAAAGACGCCGTGCGTGTCGAGGAGATGGTGAACTACTTCCCCTACGATTATGCGCAGCCCACCAGCAAGGACGTGCCGTTCAAAGCCAACGTCAGCGTCATGGATACGCCGTGGAACAAGGGCACCAAGCTCATGCATGTCGGCATCAAAGGTTACGACATGCAGCAAGAGAAGCCGCACGCCAACCTCGTGTTCCTGCTCGACACCTCGGGCTCGATGATGGAACCCAACAAGCTGCCGCTGGTACAAAATTCACTCAAGCTCATGCTCGATAGCTTGAACCCCAGCGATACCATCGCCATTGTCACCTATGCTGGCAGTGCCGGCACGGCGCTTGAGCCAACGGCAGTAAAAGACAAAGCCAAGATCATCGCTGCGATCGATAACCTGATGGCCGGTGGCTCGACCGCCGGTGCTGAGGGCATTCGCCAAGCGTATCAACTGGCCGAGCAGAACTTCGACAAGAAAGGCGTGAACCGCATCCTGCTCGCGACGGATGGCGACTTCAATGTCGGTATCACCGATGAGACGGAGCTCAAAAGCTTCATCGAGCGCAAGCGCGAATCGGGCATCTTCCTGTCGGTGCTGGGCTTTGGCCGCGGCAACTACAACGACGCGCTGATGCAAACGCTGGCACAGAACGGCAACGGCAACGCCGCCTATATCGACAACCTCAACGAAGCGCGCAAAGCCCTCGTCGAGGAATCGACCAGCACGCTGTTCCCCATCGCCAAAGACGTGAAGATCCAGGTCGAGTTCAACCCGGCGACCGTCGCCGAGTACCGCCTGATAGGCTACGAAACCCGCATGCTTAACCGCGAGGACTTCAACAACGACAAGGTCGATGCTGGTGACATTGGCGCAGGCCACACCGTCACCGCGCTGTATGAGATCACGCCGAAGGATTCTGATGCCAAGCTGGTCGATGATTTGCGCTATGCAAAAGCTGATGAAGCGAAGACGAACAAAGGCGAAGAATACGCCTTCGTAAAAATTCGCTACAAACAGCCGAATGCGAGCACTAGCAAACTCATCACCACGCCGGTGACGCATGCCAACGATGCGGCGCTCAAAGGTGACCCGGCCTTTGCAACTGCGGTCGCAGCCTTCGGCCAATTGCTGCGCGGCGATGCGCCGGTAAAAGACTTCACCTACGACGATGTCATCAGTCTCGCCCAATCGAGCAAAGGCAACGACCCGTTCGGCTACCGTGCCGAGTTCATCAACCTTGTGCGCCTAGCCAAGAGCGCACCTGCGATGGCACCGCTAGGCCAGCAATAGCCTGCATTCACCGACTTCGTGTAAGAACAAGCCCCCAGCGAAAGCTGGGGGCTTATCTTTCCGGTAGGCATTGCAGGGCTATCGTTTGCAGGGCGTCTAAATGCCTGTTAAGAAGCAGGGATGAAGTCCGAAGCCGCTCCCAATCAAAAATACAAAATGCAGCTGCGCGAGAATATGCGGCCGGACTTCACTATCGATCAACGATGGGCTGACTACACGGCCGACGGCCACGCCATCTGGAGAGAGCTTTACCAACGCCAGTCGAAACTGATGCCAGGGCGCGCTTGCAGCGAATTCATCGATGGCTTGAAGCAGCTCGACATGAGCGAGCAAGTGCCGCGTTTCGATCAACTAAGCGACATGCTGATGAAGCGCACCGGCTGGCAAGTGGTCGCGGTGCCCGGTGCAGTGCCGGGCCATATCTTCTTCGAGCATCTAGCGAACCGCCGCTTCCCCGCGACGGACTGGATCCGCACCCGCGAGCAGATGGCCTATCTTCAAGAGCCCGATGTTTTCCATGATATTTACGGCCATGTGCCGTTGCTGATGGACCCCGTTTTTGCCGACTATATGCAAGCTTACGGCTTAGGTGGATTAAAGGCAAAAGCGCTAAAAGGCATTACCAATCTGGGCCGACTTTACTGGTACACCGTCGAATTCGGATTGATAAAAAGCAAACGCGATAACAACGAACTGCGCATCTACGGCGCCGGCATTCTTTCGTCTTCCGAGGAAACGATCTACAGCCTCACCAGTCCGAAACCCAAACGGGTGGCGTTCGATATCAAACGCATGATGCGCACGGACTTCCACATCACCGACCTGCAGGAACTGTATTTCGTGATCGACGATTTCGAGCAGCTTTTCGATGCTACGCGCCCCGATTTTGCGCCGTATTACGAAGAACTGCGCGGCCAGGCCGCGCACCGCCCGACCGATACAGTACCAAACGATCGGCTGATCCGTATTTGATGCTGATGCTCTTTGGTGCTTTAGGGGCGCAAAGGGGCAGCAGGCCTGCCCAACATTGGATGCAAAGAGTTGCAGTCTTGGGCAAATCCGCTATCACAAGGCATGCGTCCCAAACAGCTCCCTGCATTGCAAATGACACGCGATGGCGACCGCTTGAAGATTTCCGGCGTACTCACGATCCATGAGCTGGCAGATGCAACGTCCCGGCTTGCACAAGAAAAGCCAGCCAGAACCTACGCTGAGATCGATATTACCGGCCTTACGACGATCGACACGGCGGGCGCCTACTTCCTGAATGAGCTGCGGCGGACTTCACCCATTCGCTGCGAGGACGACGGGCACAGGCAGCTCATCGAAATGGTGGCGGGCCTTGAAGTGAAAGCGCTGCCCCCAAAACCCACGGTCAATGCCGCAAGGGCATTCGTATCAAGGCTGGGAAGGCTTGCTTACGCTGGCCGAACGGAAGCCGTGCGCGTCATCGGTTTCAGCGGCAAAGCGATGGTAAGGATGGTGCGGGCAGTGCGGCAGCCACACCGGCTGCGCTATGGTGCCATCTCACAGCAAATCAATGCCATTGGGTTCGAAGCGTTGCC
>JBEIOT010000099.1:0-7238 GCA_040377415.1 Azospirillum sp.
CGCGGACCTTGTTGGCGAGCCCATTCGCGTGACGAATATCGAGCCCGGCATGGCGGTGACGGAATTCTCCATCGTACGCTTCAAGGGTGACGAGAAAAAGGCGGGCACGGTGTATCAGGGTGTGGAGCCATTGAGCGCGGATGATGTAGCCGAGACCGTGCGCTGGGCGCTGGCGCAGCCGGAGCATGTGAACATCAACCGCATCGAGCTGATGCCGACGATGCAGGCACCGGCAGGACTAAAGGTCCACCGCGAATAATTAAGCTGTTCGCTGATCGCGCATACTGCGCGACAACTCACGCCGCTCAGGGCTGGCGCTGTCTACTGACCGCGCTCTAGCGATTCTTTTTCGGATTGGCCGAGCCGTCGGTATTTTTCTCGACCAAGTCGAGATTATCCCACGCGCGTTCGTAGAACGTGGTGCTGCCGTTGAGTGCCATGTTGAGGTAGGTCTTCGCCAGCGCGTCGTCTTTCGCCAAGTGGGCGTAGAGGCCGAGGTTGTTGTCGAGCGCGGCGCCCTGCAGGTATTTGGTAGCGATGTCCTTGGCGGTATCGATATCGCCCGAGGCACCATAGACCATGGCGAGGTTGAGATCGATCTGGCGGCGGCGCTCGCCGGATTTGGCGATGCGCGAGGCTTGCTCGAGCGCCTGGATGGCGCGCGGGTAGTTCCTGTCGACCGCCTGGCTTAGGCCCACATTGTTCAAGATAGCGGGATTGTCGGCGCTGTATTTCAGCGCTTCGGTGTAATAGGCCATCGCTTCGGGGACCATGTTCTTGGTGACGAACAGGATGCCCAGCGCATTCAGCGTGCGCCAGCGCTTGGTGTCTTTCTCCATAATGTCGGAGAAGGCGCGGCCCGCATCGGTCGATTTGCCCATGGACATGAGGGTGAGGCCCCGGCCCTCTTGCGCATCGAGGTTATCGGGTACTTCGGCGAGGATCTCGTCGAACGCGGAAAGCGCATCCTCGTTCTTGTTCAAGCGACGCAGGGTCTCGCCATAAGCAATTTTGTAGCGAATTTTGTCTTCGGCGCTGCCCTTTTCGGAGGTGAGCAGCTGCTGGTAGAATTGCTGGGCGCGGCTGATATCGCCTTTTTCCAGCGAGGTCTTGGCTTGCTTCTCGAGCGTGGCGTTCATGCCTTCGACACCCGGGGCGGGCATCTTATCCATCGCCTTGCCCTTGTCCTTTTCGCCGGTTCCCAGCCAGTTCTCGGTCTGGTTGTCGAGGCCAGCGCAGGCGCTGAGGGCCAAAAGGGTGGTGGAAACGAGGAGGAGCTGAGAAAATTTTTGCATGGGAACGGGCCTATCACGGGCGGGGGGCTGAATAAACAAAAAACGCGGCGCAGAGTGCTTGCATTTTGCAGCGCAGCAGGTAGGACTACGCGCGATGAAGAAGCCGAACGCCACGCTAGCCGCGCTTTCCTGGCCACGCCATCTGATCCAGATCGAAGGCATGGCGGCTTCCGATATTCAAAAAATTTTAACGACGGCCAATGCGTATGTGAAGCGCAACCGCGCCATCGACAAGAAGCATAAAATTCTTGGCGGGCGCACGCTTATCAACCTGTTCTTCGAGAATTCGACGCGCACGCGCACCAGCTTCGAGCTGGCGGGCAAGCGACTATCCATGGATGTCATCAATATCAGTGCCAGCACCAGCAGCACGAGCAAGGGCGAGACATTGCTGGATACCGCCATGACGCTGAACGCCATGCGGGCGGATGCCATTGTGGTACGCCATGGCAGTGCGGGGGCGGTGCAGCTTATTGCCGAGAAAGTGGATGCCGCCGTCATCAATGCGGGCGACGGTGCACACGAGCACCCGACGCAGGCGCTGCTGGATGCGCTGACCATTCAGCAAGACAAAGGTGACTTTAAGGGCCTTAATGTGGCCATTTGTGGCGACATTGCCAACAGCCGCGTGGCGCGCAGCAATATTCATTTGCTGAAAACATTGGGTGCGAAGGTGACGCTCATTGCGCCCCCTACCCTGATGCCCACGGGTGTCGAGAAATTCGGCGTGAAGCACACGACGGACATGAAAAAAGGCCTCAAGGGTGCAGATGTGGTGATGATGCTGCGCATCCAGCACGAGCGGATGGCGGGTAGCGGTATTGCCAGCGTGCGCGATTATTTCCTGCGCTATGGGTTGAGCTACGACAAGCTGGCGCTGGCGAGCAAAGATGCGCTGGTGCTGCACCCGGGCCCGATGAATCGCGGCGTGGAAATTGATACGGATGTGGCTGACGACATCAACCGCAGTGCCATTCTCGACCAGGTCGAGAATGGTGTAGCCGTGCGCCAGGCGGTGCTGGAACTTTTGCTGGCAGGTAAAAAATGAGCGGCTTCGAAGAAAAATTCCCTAGCAAATTGGTCGAGGACATCGACCATCAGGGCATTGGCCACTGCGAAGGTTATGAGAAAGAGATCACGATGCTGATGGGGCGACTCTCGGATAAGGATCTCATCCTGAACGAAACCGTGCGCGACCAAATGCAGCATCGTATCGATCTGCTGAGCGATGCATTGGATAACCGCAACAGGCGGATCGATAATACCGGTGGCCCAATGTGGCTGGGCATGAAGGGCAGATAATCATGACGCAACTCATTAAACCCACGCGCAAGAATGACGGCAAGAAGGTGGCGTATATCAACGCGCGCTTGGTGGACCCCGAAACGGGCTACGACAAAAAGGGCGGGCTGCTGACGGTGGGCAATACCATCAAGGATTTTGGGCCGAGTATTTTTAATGAAGGTACGCCGGATGGGGCGGAGGTGATCGACTGCAAGGGCAAAATTCTCTGCCCGGGTCTGCTCGATATCCAAGTGCATTTCCGTGAACCGGGTCAGGAATATAAAGAGACCATCGAGACGGGTTCGATGGCAGCGGCGGCGGGTGGCGTGACCACCGTGGCGACGATGCCGAATACGAAACCGGTGGTGGATGATATTACGGTGCTGGCCTTTTTGCAGAAGCGTGCGGCCGAAACTTCTTATGTGAACATTCGCCCGTATGCGGCGATTACCAAAGGCCAGCTGGGCAACGAGCTGACCGAGATGGGCATGCTGGTGGATGCGGGTGCGTGCGGATTCACCGATGATGGTTTGCCGGTGATGAACGCGCAGGTGATGCGCCAGGCGCTCACCTTAGGCAAGTCGCTGGGCGTGCCGATCGCGCAGCATGCGGAAGACCATAACCTATCGTGCGGCGGCTGCATGAACGAAGGTTGGGTGGCGACGAAGCTTGGCTTGAAGGGCATTCCCAACGTGAGCGAAGCGGTGATCGTGGCGCGCGACATTCTGTTGGCCGAGCTGACGGGTGCGCATTACCACGTGCTGCATATTTCCACCAAAGAAGCGGTGGAGCTGGTGCGCTGGGGCAAGAAAAAAGGCATCAACGTGACGGCGGAAGTGGCGCCGCACCATTTTATCCTGACCGATGAAGCGGTCATTGATTACCGCACCTTCAGCAAGATGAACCCGCCGCTGCGCGCCGAGGCCGATCGCCTCGCCCTTATCGAGGGCCTGCGCGATGGCACCATCGACGCCATTGCCACCGACCATGCGCCGCATGATGCCGACAGCAAACGAGTGCCGATGGATGTGGCGAGCTTTGGCATTGTGGGATTGGAGACGATGCTGTCGCTGTCGCTGGGGCTGGTGCACAACAAAACGCTAACGCTGAAACAGGCGCTGGCGACGATGACCTATAAAGCCGCCGATATTATTGGCGCGAATGCGGGCCGCTTGAAAAAAGGTGCGCCGGCGGACCTGGTGATCATTGACCTTGATGCGAACTGGACCATCCAGAACGATTCACTGCACAGTAAATCGAAGAACTCGCCGTTCGACGGGTTGAAGGTCAAAGGCCGCGCGGTGCGCACCATCGTAGGTGGCGAGACGGTGTTCATCGCATGACGTTGGATTACAACCCCATCATCTGCGCGCTGGATACGCAGGACGTGGCCGATGCATTTGCCATCTCGCGCGAGGTGCTGCCGCACGTGGGCGCCATCAAGCTAGGGCTGGAATTTTTCACCGCCAACGGTGCAGCGGGTGTTGCTGCCATCAATCGCCTTGGCGTGCCCATCTTCCTGGATCTGAAATTCCATGACATTCCCAACACGGTGGCCAAGGCTATTGCGGCGACGGCGGGTCTGAACATGTTCATGCTGACGGTGCACACGAGCGGTGGGCGCGGCATGCTGCAAGCTGCCATCGATGCGAGCGACCGTGTATCGCAAGTGACGGGCAAGGAGCGCCCGCTGGTGATCGGCGTGACGCTACTGACGAGTTTAGATCAGGACGATATTTCGCTCATCGGGTTCCAGGACACGGTGCAGGACCAGGTCATTCGCTTGGCCGATCTTGCGCAAAGCGCGGGGCTGGATGGTGTGGTGTGCTCGCCATTCGAAATTGCGCCGATTCGCAAGAAGCTGGGCGACGATCTGACACTGGTGGTGCCGGGCATTCGCCCCGAAGGCAGCGAGCAAGGTGACCAGAAACGTATTTTAACGCCGAAAGAGGCGTTGAAGCGCGGCGCGGATTATTTGGTCATCGGCCGCCCCATTACCGAAGCGCCAGACCGCGCGGCGGCAGCACAGAAAATTTCTGAATCGCTTTAGAGGGTTTGCTCGGCCGGTGCGCTGGCGCGTGATCTCTCACGCTCGACCCAGCTCACGGTGTTCGCCGCTTGTTGAGCGCGCTCGCCCGTCAGTTCGGTGAGGCGCATTGCCAGTGCCTGTGCGATGTGCGGCGCTGACTGACCAACACCTTTTTGTTCGGCGAGGTAGTGGCTGACATCGGACAGCAAGGCTTGCTGCATTTCGGGCGGCTGTGCCGCAACGATACGTGCTGCCGCGTCTTCCAGCTGCGCCAGATGCTCGGGCGAGACATTGTGCGCGAGCTGATCGCGCGACGACATGAGCAACATGCTATTGCCGAACAGATACGTCGCCAACTGCAAGGTCGAGAAATTGTGCGGCTTCATGCGGGCACCGGCGAACTCGCTAGTGCGGGCGCTGAAATCCTGTTTGGCACGCCAGGCGAGGAAGCCGTTATTGATAGTGTAGAGCGTGCCCGAGAAGCGCAGGGGCTTTTCGGTGACCCATGCTTTGGCACGCGCGAACATGCCGCCACCTTGTGCTTTTTCGCGGGCTTGCGGGTCTTCTTTCAGCAGCAGGCCGCCGAGCGCGCCAGTAAGGACGGTGGCGCCGATCCAAAATTCGGTCGAAAGCGGGCTGGAACTTTTTGGTAGTAAACTGTGCGTGCCCGCGCGACTTTGGCTAATGCCCTTGTGCACTAGGATTCCCGCGCCGAGTGCGTAGGCCGCGTTCAATACTTCGGACGGATGTTGATAAAGGAAATCTTCGCAACGCTGCCAGAACGTTTCTTCTTTCAGTAAGGCGCTTTGCTCGCGCGTGCTGGCGGGAATGGTGACGCCGTTGCGGTGCAGGTGTTTTTCGAGCTTGTTGGCGATGAGCTGGACGCGCTTATCGGCATCAGGATTGCCATAGCGTGCAGCGGCGAGCCCCCCTGCGAACCAAACAGCGCCACTGCCGATGCTGCCACCGATGGCTTTTTTGCCTTCGCGCGCGGCACCGGCGGCGACCATGGCGGCGTCGCCGACCAGATACGAGTAACCCGCCAGCTTGAGCTTTTTGTCGCTCAGGCCGTCGGTGTTCTGTGATGCTGATGTCGCGTCGTCGTTCAAATCGTATTCCTTCACCCTGCAGTTTAGCATGCAAATGTGACAAGCCCGTGACGGTTTGCTAGATAAGTGATTGATTTGTCATCTAGCTTTGGGGGATTTTCATGGATTTCAGCGCCAAACTCGAGCCGATCCTCGCGCCCATTGTCTCGGCGCTCTCCAGTGTCCTGTTCTACGATGTGCAGGGTTTTCCCTTCATCGTGCTGTGGCTGGTCGTGGCGGCGCTGTTCTTCACCTTCTATTTGCGCTTCGTGAATTTGCGTTTGCTGAAGCATGGCTTCGCGGTCGCGACTGGCCGCGTGCCGGAAAAAGGTAGCAAGGGTGAAGTGAGCCCGCTTAAAGCGCTGCTGGCAGCCATTGCGGCGACGGTGGGTCTTGGTTCCATCGCAGGCGTGTCCGTCGCGGTGGCGGTGGGTGGCCCGGGTGCTATTTTCTGGATCGTGGTGATGGGCCTGTTCGGCATGGCGACCAAATTCGCCGAGGTGACGCTGAGCATGAAGTACCGCAAGGTGGATGCCGACGGCAAAGTGTTCGGCGGTCCCATTCAATATTTGCGCGATGGATTGGCGAAACAAGGCTATGCGAGCCTGGGTAAGTTCCTCGCCATCGTATTCGCGGTGTTCATCCTGGGTGGCGCCATTGGTGGCGGCAACATGTTCCAGAGCAATTCGGTGGTGAAAATTATGACCAACGAATTACCGGGCGTGCCGGCATGGGCATTCGCGGCGGGGTTTGCGGCGCTGGTGCTGCTGGTGCTGTTCGGCTCCATTCAACGCATCGCGAAGGTGGCCGAGGCGGTGACGCCGATGAAGGGTATTCTGTACCTCATTTGCGCGCTTATCATCATTGCGGTGAATATCGAGAATCTGGGTCATGCGCTGGGGCTCATCTTCCGTGGGGCGTTCGATGCGTCGGCGGTGAGCGGCGGCTTCATGGGCATGATCGTCATTGCCTTCAAGCGTGCGCTGTTCGCCAACGAAGCGGGTCTGGGCTCGGCGCCTATCGCGCATGCGGCGGCGAAGACGAAAGAACCGGTGCGCGAAGGTGCGCTGGCACTCATCGAGCCGTTGTTCGCGGCGGCCATTGCGCTGCTGACGGGTCTTATCATCGTGATCACCGGGGCGCATGATGGTGCGACGCTGAATGACGGTGTGCTCATTGCAGCGAAGGCGTTCGCCAGCGTGGGCGACTGGTTCACCATCCTGCTTGCCATCAACGTGTTCCTGTTCGCGTATGGCACCACCATCGGCTGGAGCTATTACGGCGAAATTGCGTGGAGCTATCTGTTCGGGCGCAAGCTCATCAAGGGCTATTACGTGCTGTTCGCGCTCGCCTGCTTTGCCGGTGGCGTGCTGAACTTCGGTATCGTGGTCGATTTCTCGGACCTGCTGATCCTAGGCGCGGCATTACCCAACATCATCGCGCTGTACATTCTGCGTCACGAGATCCGTGATGCGATGGACGCGTACATCAAAAAGGCAAAACTATGAGCATTAAATATATCGAACCCGGCGCGCGTTTAAG
>JBEIOT010000127.1:0-6094 GCA_040377415.1 Azospirillum sp.
CCTTACGCCCGTAAACGGGCTATCCCCCCTCGCGCGGCGGCTCGCTCTACGAGCTACGCAAAGCAGTAGCTTGGCTTACAAAATAAGTGCTTATTTGGATTTCTTCGTGCGGGGCTTTGGCTTTTTCGCGGCGTTGGTGACGAGTTGGCCGTAGAGCAGAGCGACGAACAGCAGCATTAGATAGGCGAATCCAATCTCCTCAAGCTCGCTGATGCGAACACCGGGAAATGCCTCGAGCATAATATGATGGCCAGCGTTCAGCTTCAGGTCGGGCAACTCGAAGATGCGCGCGAGATGTTTTTGCGCACGGCCCAGCATGCCAATGCCGATGGACAGCACGGCGATGGTGACGACGCGTCCATCGGGCCACAATTCAGCCGGGACGAATTTCTTGGTCGCATTCTTAGGCCACATCCACCAGCCCAGCGGCACCAGCGTGCAGGCGATCAGTGCCCACAGCTCGACCACAAGGCGCGGCTTCTGGTTGAACCAGCTGCTGATGTTGTGAAGATTGATTTCCTTCTCCTTGTTATGGGCGAGGAAATAATCCGGCACTTCAGCGCCGATCCAGTATTGGAACCAATTTTGGTCCTCGCCTGCGAAGAAGATGAGCGCAAGGGCGTAGACCGCCATCCATATCTTCAGGTGTTTGGCCGATGGCAGGCGTGCGATGGCGATGGCATAGGCCACGCCAAAGATGATGAAGACCGTGACGATGTTCTCGGTGAAGCCGAATGGCGAAACGACCACCGCCTCGACCACATCAGGGCCCATTTGCGAGGCAATGACCGGAATGAGCATGGCCAGCAGGCCGATGCCCCACAATAAAAGCCAACGTTTATCCGTGGGCGCGATGACAGGAAGTTTCATGCCCTGAACAGACGAGCTTCGCGCCCAAATGGCAACCTTTCACGCCCATGGGCAGCGTGCGCAAGGCACAATGCCCTGCCCCTGTGGCGTAGGCGTTACGGGCAAAAGTGCCCGTAGATGACTTAGGAGCCGGTTTTGGCGGTCGGCTTGGTTTCACCGGCCATGTACTGCGCACCACCAAGATTGTCGAGGTAGTTGGCCATGGCGGTGATGACCTTGCGGTCGAACTGCTTGCCGCTACCTTGCTGCAAGGTCTGCATCGCTTCATCGAGCTTCATGCCGTCGCGCCATGCACGGGTCGACAACATGCCCACCAGCGCGTTCGCGGCGGCAATGATGCGTGCTGATATAAGGATCTGGTCGCCCTTCTTGCTGGCGGGGCCAGTGCCATCCACGAACTCTTGCGACTGGCGCAGCGTTTCGGCGACCGGGCCGGTGAAGGCGATGCCGGCGAGCAGCTCGGCGCTGGTGGCGACTGCGTTGCGAATGGTGTCGCGCTCTTCCGTTTTCAGTTTGCCACTGCGGGTCAGCCACTCGGCGGGAATATCCATTTTGCCGAGGTTCATGAGGCGAGCGGCGGTTTCGGTGGTGTCGACCATGGCGCTATCGAGCCCCATGCTGCGCGCGGTGCCGGCGGCGAGTGTCGCCACCTTTGCCGAATGTTCCGCCGCGTGCGGGTCACGGCGGTCGATGCGCGAGACGATGACTTGCACCAGCTGTTGCAGCGTTTGGCTGCGGTGCTCGCGTTCGCTCAGCGCGTCGGTGATGTCTTGCTCGACGACCAGCACACCGGGCGTGGGCTCGGGCAATCCGGCGACGGGGATATGCGCCAGCGGCACAAGGCGCGCGTTGATGGTGCGCGGGGCTTTGGCGTTGCCACGTTGCAGGTCGACCGCTTGAGCGGCACCTTCTTCCAGCGTGCGCTCGATAGCGGGTGCCAGCGATTGCGCGTAGGCGGCGCCGATGGCACTGCTCAGTTCCTTACCTCGCAGGTCGGCGGGCTTGGCTTGCATGAGTTCGGCCGCCTGGCGGTTAGTGAACCAGATGCGTTGCTGTGCATCCACGATATAGAGCGGCTCGGGTTGATGGTTGGCCACGGCAGCGAGCAGCTCGGCGCGTGCGCCCGCTTCATTCGCAGCACGCAATGATTGGCGCGCGCTGGCGTTACGCCAGATGCCGACTATGCTGGCGATGAGTGCGAGCATGAGCAGGCTAACGGCGGCGATCACGGTGTTGCGCCATTGCGCGGCGGCACCGAACGCTTCAGCGCGGTCGATCTTGGCGATCAGGGTCCACGGTGTGTTGGGTACTTCGCGCGCGGTAAACAGCACGGGTGTGCTGCGGTAATCCAGCATCTGCCCGAATTGTTGCGGGGTGGCGATGGCGCTGGCGGCGGCGCTGTTAGCCCCCTCTTCGCGGCGGCTCATGAGCGGCGATCTGTCGCGCAGCGGTGTGAGGTAGCGCGCGCTGTCACCTTCACTGCGCAGCAGTGCTACTTCGAGCGTTTTCATGCTGCCGTTTTGCGCCGCGAGCATGCCGTAGAAGCTATCGTTCAATGGAGTGATGCCGACGATGCTGCCGATCTGTGCGGCCGCAGTGCGTTCGCCCTGCACGCCATAGACCGGCACGATGAAGCCGACGGTTTGCTTGCCGTCTTCGCTGGTCGCGATATCGATGAGTGAGGTTTCGCCTTTGGGGGCAGCAGCAATGGCGGCTTCATCCAACTTGGGCATGCGTGACGTGGAAACCAGCAGCTTGCCGTTGCGATCGACGAGTGCGAGGCCGCCCTGCTCCGGCGTGCCAACGCTGGCGCCGACTTGTTGCGAAAGGCTGGGTGCGGTGGGCTCGAATTCCAAACGCTGCGCGGTGAGTGCGAGCAAGCTGCGCAGGTATTGCGCTTGTGCGGGCGGTTCGTCGGCAGTGGCTTCGTCGGTCGGCAATTGCGTGAAGTAAATTTGCAGCGATGCGTTCTCGCTTAATGCGGTGAGTTCTTTGAAGCGCGTTTGCACCCACTGGCCCACTTCGCGGGTGCGCGTGTCGGCGGTGATGTCGAGCGTGTTGCGCCAGCTGGTGAGCTCGCGCGATTTTTCATGTTGAAGGAACAACGCGAGGCCTGTGCCGCCGACGACGAGAATGATGGCAGCGATGGCGGCAATGCCGGCACCGGCGGAACGGTTTGAGCGACGCATGGAATCTCCCTTTAAGCGATGGCGCATGTGTAGCGCAAACGCGGGGGAGCTTCAACTACGGCGCTATTGGTACGCCCACCATTGCTGCTCGTTGATGGCGTAAATAGGGCGGTAGTGGTAAATTTCATTCACCGTGGTGACGGTTGTGGCCTGGTTATCCAGCAAATGGCGCGTGTTGCCGACGGTGACTTGCAGTACGGCATGCATGATGCCGCCGAGGTTATTGTCCTGCACGATCATGATGCGCATGTCGCGCTCGGCCACGCCGAGGCGTTTGAGCGAGATGTATTTGGCGATGGCGTAATCTTCGCAATCGGCACCGCGCTCCATCATTTCATACGGCGTCGCCCAGTAATCGACCGAGCCATAATTGGCGCTGTCTTCGATGTAGGTGACGGCGTTGAAGAAGCGGTTCACGGCATCGAGTTTTTGCTTCAGGAGCTTGCCCTGCTGTTCTTTCAGCATCGCTTCCCATTTGGCAGCGGGACAATCTTTTGGGTCGTTAGCGCAGCGTTCGTCCATGGCTTCCTTGGCTTCTTCGTAACGCGGCAGAACTCCCGTCCATTTGGTGAAGGCGCTGAGGTCTTCCGATGCAATTTGGCGGGTGGTGAAGAAGGCGTTGGGGATCTTGGAGAGTGCTTCTGCCGGAACAGTCATCGACAGGCTGACTACAAGAGCCAGGACCCAACCGATTGAACGCTGAAAACGAATCACCATAGGGCGATGATACGCCCAAGCCCGTTACCGAATGGTTAAGCCGCTGTTTTTGAAGGGTTAATACCCACAATGCCAGCCACCATTTAAGTGGCTGATATATAAGGTTTCTTGTGCGCATCAAAAGTAAAGAATCGCTCAAATGCGCGGCGATTTATTACGCTTTATTGGCGAGTTCCAACAGGCGCTTCCAGTTGGTGGCCGAAGCCAGCGCCAGGTAAATGAACGCCAGCCAACCCTTGCGACGGAACTCGAGAATGACCTCGTCGGGCAGCGCGTTGAACGCCTTTTCGTCGATCATGCTAAAGCCCGAAAGGGACATGTTACGTCCATCGTTCGTGGTCACTTGCGAATGGTACGGAGCCAGCAGGTTGTGCTTGGCCAGATCGGCGCAGAAGTTCCGCGTGATGGCGAGCTGCTGGTAGAACGAGGTGCAGAATTGCAGCGCGCGGCGGGTCAGATCACTGGGCTCGCCATTGTCGAACAGCGTTTGATCACGTTTGCTTACTTGGGCCGCGTACATCTCGGAGCCTTCGTCGAGGCAGAGATAATACATCTCGCCCTGCGGTGGCTGGAAGAAAATGAACGGGTACTGGCGCACATAAGCGGGAACGTACGTATCGGCAGCCCACTGCCCTTTTGCATCCACGAAGTAGTTGGCCTGCTCCATGCCCACGATAGCGGTCGGCGTCGGCTCGGCATCGGCCGTGAAGACGATGGGATAGTGCTTGGATGCTTCAAGGAACTCGATGGTGTTGAGCGGCAGTGAGTTTGTGCTCTTGGCGAAGTTCAGGCTGGTCGCAGGCTTGAGGCCTGCTTTCGCGTGGCGTTCCTTATCAAGCACCGCTGGCTGGCGGAAGAATAGCGGCATGCCTTCGACCGGCTCGGGCGCCGCAGCCGATTTGGTTGCGCGCGTTGCAGCCGAAGCTGCTTTCACTTTCGTTGCCTTTTTCATCGTTGCCATCTGCTATTGGCAGCTGAAGCTGGTAGCGTAGCCACCACCGAGGAAGCTGTTACCACAGGTACCATCGCCACCAGCGGCCGGGGCCAGGCTGGCCAGCTGCTCGGCGTTACCACCGGCTGACGGGCTGAGGTTAGCGAGTGCTTCCGGGTTCACCTTGCCACCCGCGGCCGGAGCCAGGTTAGCAAACATGCTGGCGATGTTCGGCGCGTTGGTCGGACGAGCGACCTGTGCGAACGTCGAGTTCAGCAGGCTGAGGTTCAGGGTGCTGCTGTTGAAGTTGACCGGCTTCTCTTCGATGTTGGCGGCCAGCTGCGTGCGGCCAGCGTACGAGAAGAGACCGCGACGATAGAGGCTGCGGCGGTTGTTCTGTTGGTCTTCGTCGAAGCCGGCGAAGTCTTTGTAGAAGACGTCACCGATCGGGGTGCGCGATTCCATGTCGATGGTCTTGCTCTCGGCATCGATCCATTCAGCGATGGTGAAGTCCGTTGCGCGGACGTTCTTGAAGAATTGCTGGCTGGCGTCGATCTGTTCACCCTGCATCGCGTCGTTGCTCAGCGCGAAGTAGTATTCCACGCTGCCGTCGAAGCGGCTGGTGTTGCCTTCGAACTGCATCGAGCTGCCTGGGCCATCAAGCGTGATACCGTAGAGACCGTTGCTGATGGTGAGACCACGAACCACTGTGCCGCCCGAGCCATTGGCGATACTGATGCCCGTGCCACCGGCAGCGGTATCGATCGTTTGCTCAAGCAAGCGGGTGTTGCTGCTGCCATCCAGTGCGATACCCAGCGTGTTGCCGGTGAAGATATCGCCCGTGAAGACTGCATTGTTGGTGTTCACCAGTTTTGCGCCGATGGCGTTGTTGGTGAAGGTATTGCCGCTGAGGTTCACGCCGGTGACGCCGGTAGCGAGCAAGCCATGACCGGTGTTGTCGGTGAAGCTGTTGCCGCTTACCTGCACGTTGCTGCCGCCTTCAATGGCCGCACCGTTCGGGTTGGCGATGAAGTTGTTAGCCGTCAGCGTCAGGTTGCTGATGCTCTTCGCCAGCAGGCCGTTGGCCGTGTTCGCCGTGAAGTCGTTGTCGGTGAAGCTGATGTCCGAGCTACCCTCGACCAGCGCGCCGTTGGCGTTGCCAGTCGCGTGGTTGCTGACGAACGTCACGTTGTCGGCATCGTTGAGTACATGGAAGCCGTTGCCGTTATTATCCGCCGTGTTCTCGTAGAACAGCACGTCGCGGCCGCCATTGATGCGGTAGCCGTCACGTGTCTGGCCTTTCACATCGTTGTAGGCGAGCAGCGTGTAGTTCGAGTCACGCAGGTTGATGCCGTCGCGGCCACCCGGGGCAACGACGTTACCAGCG
>JBEIOT010000244.1:0-1997 GCA_040377415.1 Azospirillum sp.
AGAAGGGCGCGTAGAGTTTCAGGATACCGTTCAGGCAATGATAGAGCGCGATGACAGCGCTTTGTTGCTGCACTTCGTCGAAGCTGCCGTCTTCATTGTAGACGCGCTTCTTGATGAGCTCGAGGTAGTTGTCGCAGAAATCGGCCCAGAAGAACGTGTTGGTCGCATCGAGCGCGTCGGCGTATTCGTAGGTGGTGAAGGCTTTGGTGGCTTTTTCGATGGTTTCGCCGAGGCGCGAGAGGATCCAGCGATCGAGCGTTTCGGTGATGCGCTGCCAGTCGCCTTTGGGCGTGGTGGGCTGGTGCGAAAGCTTCTCGAGATGAATCGCGGCGAATTGCGTCGCGTTCCAGAGTTTGTTCACCAGCTTGCGACCAATTTTCAGCAGGTCCGGCGAGAAGGCGGTGTCGGTGCCGAGGCGCGAGGTGGCGGTCCAGTAACGCACCGCGTCGGTGCCTTTCTCGTTGATGAGATCGACCGGCGTCACCACGTTGCCTTTGGACTTGCTCATCTTGGTCTTATCCTCAGCCAGGCACCAGCCGCTGATCATGAGGTTTGTCCAGGGAATGCTGGCATTATGCAGGTATGATTTAACTAACGTATAGAAAGCCCAGGTGCGGATAATCTCGTGCGCCTGCGGGCGAAGGTCGGCCGGATAGAGGGCGGCAAAGCGGCCTGCATCCTCGGTCAGTTCGGGTGCAATGCCATGGGCTGAAAGTTGTGGTGAGATGGAGCTGGTGGCCCAGGTATCCATGACATCGAGGTCTGGTTCGACTTCGTCGCGGCTGTAGCCAGCAGGCAGGTCGGTGAGGGGGTTGACCGGAAGTTGGTCGGGTGCGGCGTAAAGCAGTTTGCCTTCTTCGCCCGCGCGTTTGCTGTACCACACGGGGAACGGCACACCGAAATAGCGTTGGCGGCTGATGCACCAATCCCAGTTCAGGCCGTCGATCCACTGGTCCATGCGGACCTTCATCCATTCCGGGTTCCAGTTGCACTCGGCGGCTTTGGTTTTAAGGGCGTCTTTTTTATCGGTGACTTTTACGAACCATTGGGCGCTGGGAATCAGTTCCAGCACAGCGCCGCTGCGCTCGGCGGTCTTTACCGCATGGGTAATGGGCTTTTTGCTGAGCAGCAGGCCGGCAGCTTCGAGGTCGGCGAGAATAATTTCGCGCGCGCCGAGGTTTTTGGGGTCGGGGTTGCTGGTCTTTTTATTTTTCAGTTTTTCGGTGAGCTCGGCGGGCAGTGCCACATCGAGATTCGTGAAGTCCAGCTTGGCGTATTTGTTGAGGATCATGCGCGTGGGCAGGTCGTGCTTGTTCCATTTCACGATGTCTGCTTCGTCGCCGAAGGTGCAGCACATCATGAGGCCGGTGCCTTTTTCCATTTCGACAGTGTCGTCTTCCAGAATGGGCACATCGAAGCCGAACAGTGGCACGGTGGCGGTCTTGCCTTTGAGGTGCGCATAGCGCGGATCCTCGGGATTATAGAACAGCGCCACGCATGCGGGCAGCAGTTCGGGGCGGGTGGTCATGATGACGAGTTTTTCATCGCCAGCGGCGAAGTAGATTTCATTCGCGCTGCTTGGCAGTTCTTTATCGACGACTTCGGCTTGGGCAATGGCGGTCTGATCGACGGGGTCCCACAGCATCGGCTGCAGCTTGCGATAGACGTGGCCTTTGTTCACGAGGTCAAGGAAGCTTAGCTGGCTCAGGCGGCGCGAGCTGTCGGAGATGGTGTGGTATTCCTGATCCCAATCGACACTGAGTGCGATGGAGCGGAACAGTTCGCGGAATTCCTGGCGGGCTTCTTCGCTCACGCTCAAGCATTCTTTGATGAAATCTTCGCGGCTCATATCGGTGGCGCGGATCTTCTTGGTTTTTTCGACCAAGCGCTCGGTCGGCAGGCCGGTATCGTCGAAGCCCATGGGGTAGAACACGTTCTTGCCGGTCATGCGCTGGAAGCGGGCGACGATGTCGGCCTGCGTGTAGCTGAACACGTGG
>JBEIOT010000260.1:0-1571 GCA_040377415.1 Azospirillum sp.
AGAACGGTTGGGGTCACCAGATTCGCAGCTATGTGCTGCACCCTTATCAAATGGTGAAGGATCTGCGCACCAGCGCAGAAACCAGTAACACGCAAGCCGTGCTCGATGGCGATCTCGACCTGTTCGTGAACGCCTCCCTTGCTGCCCGCGTCAAAGGAAAGGTCGAATAATGAAAGCTATCTTTACACTGATGACCGTGATGCTCATCGCATCACCCGCACTGGCCGAGCGCTACAAGGCGTTGCCGACCGAGCGCGATAATGCAGAGATGGAATCGCAACTGAAGCCCGGCAGCGAAGTGGATGTGGATGCGTTCCTTAAGTCGCCGCAATCCTATCATTGGGTCTCGTTCTATGAAGCAGCGGGCAAGTTATTCGCCGATGGCCGCAAAGACGAAGCCGTGAAATGGTATTACGCCGGTCAGCTGCGTGGCCGGGTGGCCGCCGGCATCGACCCCGACCCCTCGCGCAATAATGCGCTGCTGAGCTCGCTCAATTACGGCCTCGGCAAACCCATTAACGACTATGCCAAATCGGATAAAGAGAACTGGGCCGAACAGATCGATGCAGCGCTGGCATGGGATAAAGAGCATCCGCTCCCCAATGATCCCAAAGCGGTCATCGGTATTTCGGACGTGGCATGGGATTCAGCGAATTTTCAAGGGGTTTACGCGCAGGTGCGTGATGGTCTCGCCCAGATGCGCAAGTCGCTGAACTAGCGCAAACCTTGCTTTCCTGCGGGTTCTGCGCTACATGCCCGCCCATGAACAGCCTTGGATTCGATAAGCCGGAAAGCCAGACCCGTGTAGTGGTGGCAATGTCGGGTGGGGTGGATAGCTCCACCGTCGCCGCGATGCTGCACGCGCAGGGTTACGAAGTGATCGGCATTACGCTGCAACTTTATGACCATGGTGTGGCCGTGGGCAAGAAGGGCGCGTGCTGTGCCGGGCAAGACATCCATGACGCGCGCCGTGTGGCGGATAGCCTCAATATTCCGCATTACGTGCTGAACTACGAATCGCGCTTTAAGGAGCAGGTGATGGACGATTTCGTCGACACTTACCTTGCCGGTTCGACGCCGGTGCCGTGCATTCGCTGCAACCAGAGTGTGAAGTTCAAAGACCTGTTGGCCACCGCGCGGGAGCTTGGGGCCGATTGCATGGCCACTGGTCATTACGTGCAGCGCGAGATGGTGGATGGCCGCGCGGCTCTGATGCGCGGTGCTGATCCTGATAAAGACCAAAGTTACTTCCTGTTCGCGACTACGCAAGAGCAACTCGATTTCCTGCGCTTCCCGCTGGGTGGCCTCGACAAAGCTAAAACCCGTAAGCTAGCTGAAAGCTTTGGCTTAGCGGTCGCCGATAAGCCCGACAGCCAGGATATCTGCTTCGTACCGACCGGCGGTTATGCCGAAGTGATCAAAAAAATGCGCCCCGATGCGATCAAACCCGGCGAGATCATGCATGTCGACGGGCGCGTGCTGGGCGCACATGCCGGGATCATTGGCTACACCGTAGGCCAGCGCAAAGGTCTCGTGAGCGGAAGTGCCGAACCTCTGTATGTGGTAAAGCT
>JBEIOT010000026.1:0-12626 GCA_040377415.1 Azospirillum sp.
AAAACTGGGCCTCGGCAATTGACAGAACCCCCCGCGGGGCCTATATCCGCGCGATTCGTCCACAACCCACGGGAAACACGGTGTCCATGCTCTCCAATCTGGCAAAAATGATTTTCGGCAGCTCCAATGAGCGCATTCTCGCTGGATTCGATCGCACCATCGCCGAGATCAACGCCCTTGAGCCCGAGTTCGAAAAGCTTAGCGACGATGAACTTCGTGCCAAGACCGACGAGTTCCGCGCGCAATTGAAGAACGGTACGCCGCTCGATAAACTCACTGCCCCCGCCTTCGCAACTGTGCGCGAAGCAAGCAAGCGTGTACTCGGCATGCGCCACTTCGACGTGCAGCTCATCGGTGGTCTCGTGCAGCACAAAGGCATGATCTCGGAAATGAAGACCGGTGAAGGTAAAACGCTGGTCGCCACGCTGGCATCCTACCTTAATGCGCTTGAAGGCAAAGGCGTGCACATCGTCACCGTGAACGATTACCTCGCGCAACGCGATAGCGCGTGGATGGGCAAGATCCACCAGTTCCTCGGCCTCACCGTCGGTGTCATCGTGCATGGGTTGGACGATGATGAACGCCGCGCGGCTTACGCCTGCGACATCACCTACGGCACCAACAACGAATACGGCTTCGATTACCTGCGCGACAACATGAAATACTCGCGCGAGGAAATGGTGCAGCGCCCGTTCAACTTCGCCATCGTCGATGAAGTCGATTCCATCCTGATCGATGAAGCACGCACCCCGCTCATCATCTCGGGTCCGACGGAAGATAACTCCGAACTCTACATGAAGATCGACCGCTACATTCCGCAGGTCATTGCTGCGCTGCGTACCGACGAAGAGATCGCCGCGCTTAAAGCCACGCGCGATTACCAACAAAAAGAAGTCTCGCCCTACCGCCACTTCGAGAAAGACGAAAAGCACCGCAGTGCCACGTTGAACGAAGAAGGCGTCGCCTTTATCGAGAAACTGCTTATCGAGAACGGCCTGCTGGCCGAAGGCTCGGGCCTTTACGATATCGACAACGTCTCGGTCGTGCACCATGTTCAGCAAGCGCTGAAAGCTCACGTGCTGTTCAAGCGCGATACCGACTACATCGTGAAAGACGACAAGGTCGTTATCATCGACGAATTCACGGGCCGCATGATGGAAGGCCGCCGCTACAGCGAAGGCCTGCACCAGGCGCTGGAAGCCAAAGAAAAAGTCCGCATCCAGAACGAGAACCAGACGCTGGCATCCATCACCTTCCAGAACTACTTCCGCCTGTTCCCCAAATTGTCGGGCATGACCGGCACCGCGATGACAGAAGCCGGCGAGTTCCACGACATCTACAAACTCGAAGTGGTTGAGATCCCCACCAACGTCCCCGTCGCCCGTAAGGACGATGACGATGAGATTTACCGCACCAGCGCCGAGCGCGACCGCGCGGTCATCAAGCTCATCAAAGAAGCTTATGAGCGCAAACAGCCCGTACTGGTCGGCACCGTCAGCATCGAGAAATCCGAAGCCTTCGCGGCCGAGCTGAAAAAAGCCAAAGTACCCCACCAGGTACTCAACGCCCGCTTCCACGAGCAGGAAGCAAACATCATCGCACAAGCAGGCCGCCCTGGTGCCATCACCATCGCCACCAACATGGCTGGCCGTGGTACCGACATTAAACTCGGCGGCAACGAAGACATGCTTATTGCGGCGGGCGAAGACCCCGTGAAAGTGCGCGCACAGATCGCTATCGATAAAGAAACAGTCATCGCTGCTGGCGGCTTGTTCGTCATCGGCACCGAACGCCACGAATCACGCCGCATCGATAACCAGCTGCGCGGCCGCTCGGGCCGTCAGGGCGACCCCGGCGCGTCGAAATTCTTCCTGTCACTGCAAGATGACCTGATGCGAATCTTCGGCTCAGAACGCATCGATGCCGCCCTCACCCGCCTTGGCCTGAAGGAAGACGAAGCCATCTTCCACCCGTGGATGAACAAGGCCATTGAACGCGCGCAAACCAAGGTCGAGCAGCGCAACTACGAGATCCGTAAGAACCTGCTGAAATACGATGACGTGATGAACGATCAGCGTAAGGTCATCTACGAGCAGCGCATCGAGCTCATGGAAACCGAGAACGTGCATGACGTGGTCGACGACATGCGCCTCGACGTGAACCAAGCCCTCGTCACCGCCCACATCCCTGCTGGCTCCTACGCGGAAGCATGGGACGCACCGGGTCTGGAGAGCGAGACCAAACGCATCTACGGCCTCGAGCTGCCGATCATCGCATGGGCGGCCGAAGAAGGCATCGCCGATGCCGAAATTTTGCAACGCATGAACGATGCCACAGCTGAGCACATGCTGCTTAAGTCCGGCAACTTCCCGCCGGATGTATTTGAGGTCGCCGAGAAACGCGTGCTCATGGAAACCCTCGACCAGCTGTGGAAAGACCACCTGTTGTCGCTCGACCATCTGCGCCAAGGTATCTCGCTGCGTGCATACGCCCAGCGCGACCCGCTGAACGAGTACAAGCAGGAAGCCTTCTCGCTGTTCGAGTACATGCTGAACCATCTACGCGAAGTAGTGGTGAACCGCCTCGCTCGCCTGCAGATCCGTATGGAGCTGACCGACGAGTTCATGCGCGCCACCAACCGTCCGCAACAGCAAATGATCGAGACCCGTCAGGACCCTGCACTCGCCTTCCCGCAAGGCCAGCCCATGCAGGGCCAGGCACAAACGCTGCCCATGAACGTGAAGCCGGAAGACCGCGTCGCCACCGACCCCGCCACCTGGGGCAAGGTTGCACGCAACGAAGCCTGCCCCTGCGGCAGCGGCAAAAAGTTCAAACACTGCCACGGCAGCGTGGCTTAATCTCGCAACTGCACAGTAACCTTGTAGTAGGCGCGCGTAATCACGCTATAATGCTGTCATGCTCACACAAGATTGGCAGATGAACGCTCAACAGCGCGAAGATCTCATGGCGCGCTGGCAAGCAGTGCGTGCCAATGTCTATGACCGCTTTTTCAGCGACTACCCACAATACGCGCCGCAAAAGGAAGAGATCCTTGCAGTCGCCGACTCGACCTATACCGGGATCATCGATGCACTGGCAGAACGCGCGCCGCAACGCCGTGCTTTCGAAGCATTAAGCGGCGATGGTCCACAACGTAGCCATCAGCAGCGTTACATCGAAGAGCGGGCGCAAATGGCAGAAAAAGAGATCAATAGGGCCATTCGCACTGGCAGGCGCGCCTTGCGCAGCGCATTGGGCAAGCCTACCGAATTCGAACCCGGTTACGACGCCTTGGCCGACCCGGCGCTAGCGCTCATTAAACCTATCATCGCACAGTCGACCATGAACTTCCGTCAAGTCTGCGGCACGCATGTGGTGATCGATGTAAAATATTGGGGCAGCGACCCCGAGAAGCTATCGCGTTAAGCGCGACGTGCGCGCCACATGCCGTAGAGACTGATGCTCATCCAGCAGATCTCAAGGAACAGCATAGGCCCGTTGGGGAAGCGGATCATCGAGATGAGGATCGCGATGGCGCCGAGCAGGTTATAGACATGCGTGCGCATCATGCCGCCATGCCATTTGCCTAACGACAGATTCAGGTAAGCCCAAGTGAACATCACCGGCCCCAGTAATCCCACAGCGTTGAAGAAAATATCCGGCATCACTTGGCCTTTTTCAGTTGGGCGATACGCATGATGCCGACGATGGAGATCGCGATCCACACCAGTTGCGAGACCATGCTCGGCAGGTTCCACTCTTCGAGAATGGAAACAACGATACCCAGCGTGCCCACGATGTTTAGCACCGGATAGCGCCAGTCATTATTGCTGAGGCGGCCCGAAGCAAGCAGCCAGTAGGTGATGAGCACCACCACGACGCCCGCATAGCCAATGAAGGTCGCTGACGTCATTACGCTGCTTCACCCGATTTTTTCTGTTGCTCTTCTTCCAGCGTCGCCACGGCTTTGGGCGAGAGCTGGATGTTCAACTCACGCAGCGCCTTCACGGTTGCCACGTTGGGCGCTTGCATCAACAGATCCTGTGCTTGCTGGTTCATCGGGAAGGTGATGACCTCGCGGATGTTCGGCTCGTTAGCGATCAGCATCACCATGCGGTCGACACCCGGGGCCAAACCACCATGCGGCGGCGCGCCGTAATGGAACGCGTTGAACAGCGCCGCGAACTTGCCCTCGACATCGGCGCGCGTATAGCCCGCGATCTCGAACGCCTTCACCATCAGGTCCGGCTTGTGGTTACGGATCGCGCCCGACGAAAGCTCCACGCCATTGCACACGATGTCGTACTGGAACGCTTTGATGTTGAGCAGCTCTTCATTGCTCTTGGCATTCATGAGCGCTTCCATACCACCCTGCGGCATGCTGAACGGGTTGTGGGAGAAATCAATTTTCTTGTCGTCCTCGTTCCATTCAAAGTACGGGAAATCGATGACCCAGCAGAATTTATATTCGCCGTCCTTGATGAGGCCGAGTTGGTTCGCCACTTCGGTGCGCACTTTACCGGCCACGTTCTCAGCTTCTGCTTTCGGGCCCGAAGTAAAGAACACCGCATCGCCATTTTTCAGGCCTGCTTTGGTCTTCAGCTCTTCTAGTTTTTCGGGGCTCAGGAACTTCGCAATGGGACCTTTGGGCGTGCCATCATTATCGAAGCCGATGTAAGCGAGGCCCTTCGCGCCATGCGACTTAGCGAATTCGATCATATTGTCGAAGAAGCTACGTGGCTTGTCGGCACAGCCCGGTGCCGGGATCGCGCGGATCTTGCCGCCATTGGCCAGCACTTGCTTGAAGATGGCGAACTCCGAATCGCGCCAAATGCTGCATGCACCGGCGATGAGGATGGGGTTGCGCAGGTCCGGCTTATCACTGCCATATTTGCGCATCGCATCGTCATATGTAATGCGGGGGAACGGATAGTCCGTGATTTTCCAATCCGAGAATTCTTTGAACGTGCCGTGCAGCACCGGCTCGATGGCGGCGAACACGTCTTCCTGCGTCACGAAGCTCATCTCGATGTCGAGCTGGTAGAATTCACCCGGGCTACGGTCAGCGCGCGCATCTTCATCGCGGAAGCACGGGGCGATCTGGAAGTATTTATCGAAGCCCGAGACCATCAGCAGCTGCTTGAACATCTGCGGCGCTTGGGGCAGCGCATAGAATTTGCCGGGGTGCACGCGGCTCGGCACAAGGTAATCGCGCGCGCCTTCCGGCGAGCTCGCGGTCAAGATCGGCGTTTGATATTCAAGAAAGCCCTGGTCGGTCATGCGACGGCGCAGGCTGGAGATGATTTTGCTGCGCAGCACGATGTTCTTATGCAGCTTCTCGCGACGCAGATCGAGGAAGCGATAGGTCAGGCGCGTGGCCTCGGGGAATTCCACATCGGAGTTCACTTGCAGCGGCAGCATTTCCGCCGCCGATTCGATATGCAGCGCGCTGATCGCCACTTCGACCGAACCGGTCGGCAGGTTGGCATTCACCGCTTCTTTCGCCCGCGCCACTACTTTACCGGTGATGGTCACCACCGATTCCGGCTTCAGTTTTCCCAGCTGCTCGAACAGGCCACCCTCGGTCGCCGCCACCACTTGCGTGATGCCGTAATGGTCGCGCAGGTCGAGGAATGCCAGTTGCCCATGGTCGCGCACGCGGTGCACCCAGCCGGAAAGCTTCACCTCAGTGCCGACATCACTGTCGCGCAGATCGTTACAGGTATGGGTGCGATAGGCGTGCATGGCAGAATCCTTGTGGCAAAGTCAGGTGTTTGATAGAACGCGAGATATACCCAAACCGACTCCATTTGCAAAGGTTTCCCATGACGCGTTTCATCGCCCTGGTCGCCCTCTTCCTTGCTACCGCCTGCGACATCATCCCCATCATCGACTAGGCACCCTCCACAGGACGGCATAAAATCATTGCCTATCGGCCTTGAGGGGCGTATCCCCGCCCCCATGCAAACCCGTGTGATCACCACCACCGATGACTTGAAAACCTTCGTTGCCACCTTCGGCACCGAGCGCTTCATCACGGTCGATACCGAATTCATCCGCGAGCGCACCTACTTCCCCCAGCTGTGCCTCATGCAGGTGGCCACCTCCAAAGAGGCCGTCGCCATCGATCCGCTAAGCGGCGAGATCGACCTGCAACCGCTGTATGATGCCTTTGCCGATGAGCGCCTGCTCAAGGTCTTCCACGCAGCCAAACAGGATATCGAAATTTTCGTGCACGACTCGGGCCGCGTGCCGCTGCCAATGTACGATACACAAATTGCCGCCATGGTCTGTGGCTTTGGCGACAGCGCCAGCTACGAAACGCTCGTGCGCGAACTGGTCGGCGCCAAGCTCGACAAAGCCTCGCGCTTTACCGACTGGGCCCGTCGCCCGCTGTCGGACCGCCAGCTTGTGTATGCGCTGGACGATGTGATCCACCTGCGTGCCGTGTTCGAGAAACTCGAGAAGATGATCGAGGAAGATGGCCGCAGCGAATGGATCGCCGAGGAAATGAATGAGCTCACGCTCATCACCCAATACCGCGTCGATGTCGACCATATGTGGCAGCGCCTGAAGGTGAAAAGCCGCACACCGGAATACTTGCAGATGCTGCGTGCCACCGCCCGTTGGCGCGAACAGCACGCCATGCGCCGCGACCTGCCGCGTCAACGCGTGCTGAAAGACGATTTCATCGTCCAGATCGCCGCCATGGCACCCAAATCGGTCGAGGATATTCAGGAACTACGCGGCGTGCAGGGCCAGATGAATCGCGAGGCGATGGAATCACTGGTGCGCGCGATGGAAGAAGCCCGCGCCGAGCCGAAAGAGACCTGGCCGCATGCCGAAGAGCGCCAGCGCCCCATGCCCGCCTCGCAAGAGGCTTGCCTCGACCAGCTGAAATTATTGCTGCGCTCGCGCTGCGAAGAAACGCACCTCGTGCCGCGCCTGGTGGCCGATAAAGAAGAACTCGAGAATCTCGTGCGCGGAAAAATTACGTTCGAGCAAAGCCACATCAGCCATGGCTGGCGCTACGAAGTATTCGGGCGCGATGCGCAGGCACTGCTCGATGGGAAATTGACCGCGAAAGTCGGTCCGCACAAAGGCGGCTTCGGGCTTATCTGGTCCGCTACCGCTACCGAAGAACCCCTTGCTCAAACGAAGCAGGCTTAAGTTCGTGACCGCGTAGCTTGTCGATCGTTTCGACGATGATGTGCGCATAACCTTTGTTAATTGTGCCGCTGTCCATCATCGCGGCGACATCCGCCAATTTAACCCATTTCACCGCATGCGCATCCGGCGGATTCGGGTTCATACGAGCGATCATGGCGTCATCCGCCTCGATTGCATACCACTGAATATCGAACGGCGTTGCACCACCACGTGGCGCGAACAGGCGCGAACCCAGTTCAAGGATCGTGGCGCGATCAAAATCATGTCGGTCGAGACCGATCTCTTCATGCGATTCTTTGTAAAGCGTTTCACGCAGCGGCTCGAGCGTATCCTTGTGGTGGACCGCAGCCATGAAGTCACGCGCATCACACCACTGGTTGGTTGCCTTATCAAGGTACTGGCGGGTGCCTTTGGCCAGGCCAAAATCCACTTTATGCTGCTCGGCAGCGTTTTTGGCTTTCACCTGCACAAGGCATATCTCGGGATCGGCGCTGTGCGCATTGCGCACCAGCACAAGGCCGACCTTGTTCACGGGTGCTGTCATTAATTGCACCATGCGTTGTGCATCTCCCGGGTTCTGAAGAAAGGGTCGCGGATTCTCGATAAGCAAAACCAAAGCTCCAAACCTGAGTGAGACAGATCAAGAAGATGGTAGCGAACGCTACTTGGTCAGCGTTGCACCGTCAACGATTGGCATGGCGTTAGGCACCACCGGTGCAGTCACGCTCGCACCGTTAGTCGGCATACCACCGGTAACGCTATCAGGCAGCTTCACGTTGGTCTCAGCCACCGGCGAAGCGACTTGCGGCGCACTGGCAACCGAATACAGGCCGTTGCGGGCAGCCACCGCTTGGCGCAGCGCTTCCAGCATTTGCGGATCAGCAAGACCATCGACCTCGATACCCGTACGACCCATATCTTCTTTCTCGAACTTGCGGATCGCACGGCTCGGGTCTTCGCGGCTAACACCACGATCCAGTGCCTTGATGTATTCCACCGCACGGTGGTTCATCTGCGCCTGTGTCATGCCTTGTTCGACCTGCACCAGTTCACCACGAGCGTTGCTCAGCTTACCTTCATAAGCGGCGCGCAGGCCAAGAGCGTACATCGCGTCATTGCTCAGCGGATCAGCCGGCGACGGACGCGGAATGTTAGTGCCCATGTGCTTGTTCACCCAACGCACGGTCTCATCCATTTTATCGTGCATGCGCTCAAGGTTCGGGCGGCTCTTCTCCGAAGACAACTCGTCAAGGCCATGCAGCGTGTGGCGTGCAAGATCGTAACGTTGTTGCGGGTCGAGTGCACCGATATTGCGCGGGTCAAAGACCGTGTGGCGCACCGATTCCGGCACGCGCGCATCTTCTTGCGCACGTTGTTGCGCAGCCTTCGCAGCATCGGCAGCAGCTTTGTCGGAAGCGGCTTTTGCAGCTTCGGCGGCTTTTGCAGCAGCCAGATCCTCAGCCGAAGGACCTTTCGAGGGCGCACCCTGGCCAAGCGCTTCCAGGAAGCGGTTACGCTCCGGGTCGTTCTTGTCGGTGAAGTCGATGCTCGTAAGATCGGAGATCGGCGGGTTCAGCTTCGACGCGAATTCCTTGATCGCAAAATGCGTGTTCGGGCCATATTTCCCATCGGCACCGGTCGGACCAACATTTACGCCTGCGGCGATGAGCAAGTCCTGCAACGGCTTAACTTGGTTCTCAGCGATCGCGGGGATCTCATCCGCTTTGGGCGCTTTGGCTTTATAGCTGTAGGTACGCGTCTTGCCACCCTTGGCATCATCGATCGATGCAGCAGGTTTCAGTTCTTTGGTTTCCGTCGCAGGTGTTGCGGTCGCGGCCACAGGTGCAGCAGTCGCGGTAGCTGAAACGGTCGGAGCGACCGTCGTTGGGCTAGCGGCAGCCACATTCGTGCTTACCGGCGGCAGCGAATTGTTCAGCACCGGGGCGACAGGCTCATTAAAGACCGGCGGCACCCACTGCGTTTGATTACCATTGGGCTGCTGCCAGCCACCATATTGCTGGCCATAAGGCGGCAGCTGGCCATTGCCATAATTCTGCGCCGGCGGGAAACTACCCTGCTGGCCACCAAAACCATTGTTCTGATTGCTGTAGCTGTAGTTCGGCTGGTTGATTTGCACACCATAGCGTTGCGCCTGCATGCCCAGTTTGCCCGCTTCCATGTTATAAAGCGAATCACGGTTATCGCCGTACACATCGCGCTTGGCATCGGCCGCGTAATAGTTGGCTTGGTTGCGTGCCGTTTGAGTTTTCGCCTGATAAAGCTGGCCCTGCGAACGCTCAAAGCGCGTCTGACCTTTGGTTAGATCGGTCATCGGATCATTGATGCCGTTATTGAATAAATTGGCTACAGCACCGAGGGGGTTCTTACCGATTTCGCGGCCAAAATCCTTGAAGATGCCGTCACCGCTGCCACCGTTGCTGCCGCCGCTGCCACCGCCACCAAAGATCCGGCGTGTTTCGCCACTGCGCACCTGCGTATTGCTGCCGCCAATGCGGGTGGTCTCGCCCTGTCCTGGGAGATTCTTTTTCGGCTCGCCCGTGGGTGCCCCGTAACGTTTACCTTCACTCATCTTGCCTACTCCGTTACCTTGGAACTCTACGGTTCCGCGGTAAAATATTAGTTAAGTCTTTAGAGATTAATCCGTCGCCGAATACACTCTTTCACTGCTAATATAGCAAAATCAGGCGCTGCGGAATGTGAAGATATGATGACAGTTCCGCCCCGAACGACCCCATACAGCCATTCAGAAAGTCTCGGGACAACACTATTCAAGCCATTGTATTGATTAGAATCCTGCGTCGGCCATTACAGGGTCGGCCCCAGCAGTGATGCTGGCTAACAATCCGGTCGTTTGCGGCAATAGCTTGGCAAAGAAGAATCGGCAGGTCGCCAGTTTCTGGTCGTAGAATTCAGGGTCCTGATCGCGCAGTTTCAGCGCCAGTTTCGCCTGCCGTGCGAACAGCCATGCGAACAACACCAGCGAGAACATCTTTTGGTATTCCACGGCACCCGCACCCTCATGGTTGGGGTTCGCCAGCCCCATCGCACCGATCCACATCGTCGCTTGCTGCAGATAATTGGTATTAATTTTCAACGGCTTGGTGAATTACGCCATCGTCGGGTCATCACGGTTCTCGGCGATGAACGCATCCACCGGATGGAAGAAGCGGCTAAGGTAGCGGCCCGTATCGAACGGCAACTTGCGGCCCACCAGATCCATCGCCTGCACGCCGTTGGTACCCTCATAGATCATGGGAATGCGTGCATCGCGCAGGTACTGGCTCGCACCATATTCCTCGATGTAGCCATAGCCGCCAAAGCACTGCATGGCAGTGCTAGCGGTTTCGAACCCACCATCGGTCAACGTACTTTTCAGAATGGGGGTCACCAGCTGCACGAAATCGTCGGCCGCCTCACGCACCTTCGCATCATCATGGCGGTGCGAGATATCCAATTGCTTGGCCACTTCCATCACCAGCGCGCGCGAGCCCTCGGTGAAACACTTCATGGTGTGCAGCATGCGGCGCACATCGGGGTGCACGGTAATAGGGTCAGCCGCTTTCTCAGGGAACTTCGCACCGGTCAGCGCACGGCCCTGCAAACGCTCTTTGCTGTAAGCCAGCGCGTTCTGGAACGCCGCCTCGCCAACGCCCAGGCCCTGCACGCCCACATACAGGCGCGCGGTATTCATCATCACGAACATGGCTTTTAGGCCTTCATTGGGCTTGCCCACGAGGTAGCCCGTCGCACCGTCATAGTTCATCACGCAGGTCGGCGAGGCATGGATGCCCATCTTGTGCTCGATAGCACCGCACACGAATTTGTTGCGCTCGCCCAGCGCGCCATCGTCACCCACCATCACCTTCGGGCACACGAACAGCGAGATACCCTTGCTGCCTTTGGGCGCATCCGGCAGGCGCGCCAGCACGAGATGGATAATGTTGGATGTCTGGTCCTGCTCACCGGCAGAGATAAAGATCTTGTTGCCGGTGACGGTATAGCTGCCATCCGCATTTGGTTCAGCACGTGTTTTCAGCAGGCCGAGGTCAGTTCCCGCCGTCGGCTCGGTCAGACACATCACGCCCGACCATTCACCCGAGATCATTTTGGGCAGGAATCTTTTCTGCACCATATCATCGCCATATTTCACCAGCGCATGGATCGCGCCATGGGTGAGGCCCGGGGTAAGGCCGAACGACAAGTTCGCCGAACACACCATCTCCAGCATCGGCATGTTCAAAAATTCCGGCAGGTCCTGCCCGCCGAATTCGGTTGGCCAGGTCAGTGTGCTCCACCCGCCTTCGGTGTACACTTTGTAAGCTTCCTTAAAGCCATCCGGCGTCGTCACCGTGCCGTCCTTGAATTTCAATCCCTGCTTGTCGCCGACGGCGTTGAGCGGGAAGAGCACCTCTTCGCACATCTGCGCGCTGGCTTCGAGCAAAGGCGGGGCCATCTCGATCGCTTCGCTAAAGCCACGCACATCGCTGTGCTTATCCAGCTCAAGAAAATGATCGATGATGAACTGATAGTCTTTCAACGGCGCGGTATAGGTCGGCATACTAGTTCCTCAGCGGTTTGCTGGTGTTGAGCATGGCGGCGATGCGATCCTGCGTGCCGCGCGTCTTGGTCAGCTCCATGAAATGGTCATGTTCGAGGTCGAGCAATTGCTGCTCCGTCACCTCCAGCGTAATATCGGTGTTGCCACCGGTCAGCACGCTGGCGAGGTGGCTAGAGACCACCACATCATGCGGCGTGGCTTTGCCCGATCTCACGAAATTACCGACCGCCATATCCAGCGCCAGCTTGCCTGTTTCGCCCGGCAAGCGAACGGTGAACGGCTCGGGAGCCTTGTGATCTTTCGCCAGATCGAGCGCGAGTTCTTTGGCATCGGAAAGCACACGACGGCGGTTCATGGTAATGCGCGACTTGTCGTTCAGGATAAGCATATCCTGCGCTTCAGCAGCAGAGCCCGCCACCTTCGCCATCGAGATATACTCAAACGCTTTGCTAATGGCGCCCATCGGCCCGCCGGTCACCAGATGCTTGGGGCGTTCGCCTTTCATGATGGCGCTTTGCATCGCTTTTGCTGCAGCAACATGGCGCAGCAAAAGTTCCTTACAACCACCCCATCCGGGGATAACACCGATGCCCGCTTCTACCAGTCCGGGATAGCTCTCCATGTGCGCTTGTACCGCCGTCACGTGAAGCTGCAATTCGCAACCGCCACCCAGCGCCATGCCACTCAGTGCACTCACGCTGGGGAAGTCGGCGTACTTCAAACCCATATAGGCTTGCTGGCCTTGCTTCACCATATCGCTGATGGCCCACCAACTGGCCGTATTGCACGCCAGCAGGAAGTAACCGATGTTGGCACCGAAGCTGAAATGGTCGGCATCGCCACCGATAACCACAGCGCGGAAACCTTTTTCTTTCAC